>NZ_JADBTX010000026.1:0-54228 GCF_020245945.1 Microcystis sp. M015S2 | reverse complement strand
TCTAAGACTTTCTGGTATAGTTCACTTATCATTTTCGTTATTTAGGTCATATATAGTAAATATGACTTATCTTTTTTGGGAGTCTGTGTCTGTATTCCATGCTACATAAGCTTTTCAGCTTGCTTGTCCCCCTGTCAGCCATCTGACGAGTTAATGATCAATTTTCATAAAAATCTTCAGAATGATCCAGACAAAGCCAAAGCATTACGGCAAGCAATGTTAAACACCATGAAAAAACATGAAAATCCTGGCTTATGGTCTGCTTTCGTTTTATTTGGAGAAGCAGAAAAACCAACTAATGCTTTAGATTAATCACTTTAGTCCCTTTAATCCTTCATTTTGGGGGGAGAGGTCGCCTTAAGAGAAGTGTATCAAAGTATTAAGGATGTTAGTCGGTGGCGGAAATAATTCCTCTTATGATGTATAATCATAGACCGTAGCGGATAAGGTATTCAACCGCTCTAAAAACCTAGCTATCTAATCGATAGGCGCACCTTGAAAACTAGAGTTATAGGGTTCCATAAAGGATTGCTTTTATGGGTAAAAGCTCTAAGCATCAAGTACCAGAGAAACCAATTATTTTAGAGGTTTTGAACTGTATCGTAGGGCATACGAGAACAGGCTTCTGTAAGGTCGCGAAAGTCTGAGGAGAGACTCGCCTCTGGGTTAGATACCGCAAGGGGTCTGATTTAAGCGAACTCGTTGAGCCAGAAATTCCAATCAGTGATGATAGAAGAATCCACGTCCGTTCACGGCGCGGAGTATGTCAACTGAAATCTTACCCGAAGCCTTAGCCACAGCTAGAGCGATTGGGAATGAATACCACCGTGCAGAGGCATTACAAGGATTGACTAAGGTGTTAACGCCTGCCAATGTTGACCTATCCTTATGGGAAAAAACCCTTCAGGCTTTGGGAACTCTCACTCGTTCTAATTTCCTCGAAACTATTCCCAACTTAGCGCCTTTAATCCTTCATTTTGGTGGAGTGGTCGCCTTAAGAGAAGTCCATCAAGCAATTAGAGAAGTCAGCCGCTGGTGGAAGTGATTGCCCTGTCTCGTTTTAACCACAATCTCCAGCTTCGAGTCAAAAAAGCGATGGTGAATAGATCTATTATTCTTGCTAAAATCAAGAAAAACAAATTATTTTTAAACACTCATGAGCATTAATGTAACATTTCCCGAAGAACTCCTCATTGCTGCCAGAGAAGAAAAAGAAGCATTCTCTCGTAAAGTCATAATTTATACATTAGGGCATCTTTATCAAGAAGGAAAAATTTCAGCAGGAATCGGCGCACAAGTATTAGGATGCGATAAATATACATTTTATACACTTCTCTCTGAGTATGGTTTTTCCATTATTGATTACACAGCAGAAGAATGGGAATCAGAAATACAAACCAGCCGTAAATTAGCCCAAAAAATCCAAGAGAATGAAGATAATTGTTAATTCTACACCGATCATCGCCTTATCTTTGATTAATCAATTAGATCTTCTTAATCAGCTATTTAATGAAGTGATTATTCCTTGGGCAGTTTATCAAGAAATTGTCATCGCTGGAGATAATAAACCGGGGGCAAAAGAACTCAAAAATGCCAATTGGATTCAAGTTCAAGAAGTTGCATCATCATCTCCTCTTGAACCGCTATTACTAGGATTAGATCGAGGAGAATTAGAAGTTATTCTCTTGGCAATTTCAATCAAACCAGACTGGGTAATTATAGATGAGAAATTAGCAAGAAGAGTTGCCAAAGCTATGGAATTACCCGTCAAAGGAACATTAGGAATTCTCTTGGTTGGTTTTTATGCAGGTTATCTATCTAAACAAGAAATTTTAGATTTATCACAACAGTTAGTTGATTATGGAATTCGTATTAGTTCTCCGATTCTTAATTGGCTAAAAACAGAATTAGACAATGATCATTAATATCAAATCAATACAAAATAAACTACCATGAAACAACTAATCGTACACATTCGTGACCAAGAAAAAGCAGAAACACTCTCTAAAATTTTAACTGCTTTAGATTTTGTTGACTTCGTAGAAATCATCGAAGATCAAACAACATTATCTGATAACGAGCAAGACTTCTTTGCCCTAGCAGGACTGTGGGAAAACAGAAATATCACGCCTGAATCTATCCGTCAAGCAGCATGGCGAGAAGAAAAACGATGATTTTATGTGACACCAATATCCTCATTGAATTCTATAAAAACAACCATAGAATTATCGAAGAGCTTCGCCATATTGGACTAAATCAACTAGCCATTAGTTCCATTACTCAAGCCGAATTATATTATGGAGCAATCAATAAAAATGAACTCAACAAAATCAAAAGACATCTCGGATTACTACATACCTTTCCTGTAGATGTCGCAATATCCAATCAATTTATTAACTTAATGGAAACCTACTCCCTCAGTCACAAACTCAACATCCCTGACGCTATCATTGCCTCAACAGCATTAGTGCAGAATATTAAGCTATATACATTGAATTTGAGAGATTTTTGTTTTATTCAAGGCTTAGAACTCTATGATCTGTCAAATGAATAACCCATCAACGTTAGCATTTTCCAGCGTTCAGCGAACCAGTCATGAATTAGTCAAAAAATCAAAGAGAATGAAGATAATTGTTAATTCTATTCCCAACTTAGTCCCTTTAATCCTTCATTTTGGGGGAGAGGTCGCCTGAAGAGAAGTGTATCAAAGTATTAGGGATGTTAGTCGCTGGTGGCGGTGATTCTTGTTCTATGAATTAGCCTCCGCCTTATCCAATTGAATCAGCAGTCTGCTCCCCAGTGTCTTCGACAAGCACAGAAATCCGATAACATAGTTAATAGGTGACATCGGGAAAAAATCATCTATGACGACTACATCAGAAGACGTATGGCGAATCTTAGCCGAATTAGCGACTGCTCAAGCCGAATTGACTGCTGCTCAAAAAGAAACTGACAAACAACTCAAGGAAACTGACCTACTATTGAAGGAAGTTAGTCAACAACAGAAGGAAAACGCCCAACAAATCAAGGAAACTGACCGACAACAGCAGAAAACTGACAAACAACTCAAAGAATTAGGTCAGCAAATTGGGGGACTCGGGGCAAAATTCGGCAGCTTTACCGAAGGACTTGCTCTCCCTTCAATGGAAACGATTCTCAGACAACGGTTCGGCATGAAAGTTGTTAGTCCCAGTGTGCGAGCCAGCGAAGATGGACAACACCTAGAAATTGATGTCCTTGCCTATACTAATGGTGAGTTAAATACTGCCTATATCGTCGAGGTTAAAAGTCATGCCAGAGAAGAGTCTATTACACAATTAAAAAGTATTTTGCAACGGTTTCGCAGCTTTTTCCCTGAACACAAAGATAAAAAACTCTATGGCATATTAGCGGCGGTTCATGTATCCCCAGGATTACGCGAAAAAATTCTGCAAGAAGGGTTTTATGTGGCTCGGATTCATGACCAAGTGTTTGAACTCGATATTCCCGATAATTTTCAACCTCAAATCTATTAAAAATTTAGATGTGATTGCTCTCTTCCCCACAGGAAAAAACACTTTTTTCTTCATGAATAGGAAGAATTTAGTAAAATAGTAATAGAACAAATCAGAGGAAAAAAATCATCTATGGCAACTACATCAGAAGACGTATGGCGAATCTTAGCCGAATTAACTGCTGCCCAAAAAGAAACTGACAAACAACTGAAGGAAATTAGTCAACAAGGGAATAAATAATCAGTTTTTAATAACCAGATTTAGTATAAAAAGTGTTTTGCAACGTTTTCGCACCTTTTGCCTCGAACACAAAGATAAAAAACTCTATGGCATATTAGCATCCCAGGGTAAGCGCATCCTAACAATCCTTGACAAAATGAACTTTATGTGGGTTGCCTACCCAGAGGGCAATTCAGGCATATTTGAGTAGAATTTGCCATCTCAATTGTTAAGCAACAATCGACCAAATAGGTCGAGTTCGTAACTATTCTGATTGACTGGTACTTGAGATACCCTTTATGATAGGAGGTCCCCCGACTCATATTCGATCATCAGAACCATAAACAGGCAAAATTATCTGTATATTTAATCACTTAATCAGAAGCATTTACCTTTGAAATAGCAGTTTTTAAATAGGAAACCACCTCATTAATTGCTACTTCTGACGCTTTTTTACTGGCTCTTTCGACTAATTCCACCTTACCCGATTTGAGAGATTTACCCGTGACAATGCGATAGGGAATCCCAATTAAATCCGCATCTTTGAACTTAACACCTGCACGTTCATTCCGGTCATCTAAAAGGGTTTCAATGCCCGCTTGATTTAACTCATTGTATAAACTTTCAGCGGTTTTTACCTGCTCGGCATCGGCTAAATTAGGAATAACCACAATCGCTTGATAGGGGGCAATAGCTACGGGCCAAATAATGCCATCTTTATCGTAGGATTGTTCTACGGCTGCCTGGGCTAAACGCGATACTCCTATACCATAACAACCCATACAAATGGGGGTAGATTCTCCCGCTTCATTAGTATAAAAAGCATTCATAGCTTGAGAATATTTATAGCCCAATTGGAAGATATGACCGACTTCAATTCCTCTGGCACTTTGCAAGGTTTGATTAGGATCATGAATAGCTCGATCGCCTACCCGGGCCTTGCGTAGATCGACGATTAATTCCGGTAAGATAAAATCCTTACCCCAATTGGCCCCCACTAAATGAAACCCGGTTTCATTAGCACCGGTGATAAAGTTTTCTAAGTCTGTCACCGTGTTGTCTGCTATGCGTAAAAACTTAGGAGCTATATCGCTGGCTTTTTTGAGTAAATTATCTTCTAAGTCGGGAGCAATATAACCTAAAGGTAAAGGTTTAGTTGCCCATTGCTGTTGAGCGGCAGCATCGGGTATTTTTAAAGCTAAAATTGTTTTAGCATTGTAACGGCCTGCCTGTCTAACTAATTCATTTTGTAGTTTAACTTCGTTGACCTCTTGATCGCCGCGAATATGCAGTAAAACTAAAACAGTTATGCCGCTATCATAAACCACTTCGTAGAGAACATTTTTGACGATAGCAGTGGCAGAACAATCGAGAAATTTAGCTAAACTTTCGATCGTGTTGGTGTTAGGAGTTTCTTTTTTAGCAAACTTTTTAAAGGGAGAAGCCACTTTATCTGCTGGCAAAGAAACGGCTTTTTCCACATTAGCCGCATACTTTTCATCGGCGGTAAATAAAACCTCATCTTCTCCGGCATCAGCTAAGACCATAAATTCTTGGGATGCGGAACCGCCAATCGCTCCAGAATCGGCTTCTACTGCCCGAAAAGCTAACCCACAACGGCGGAAAATATTGCGGTAAGCTATATCCATCGCTCGATAGGTTTTCTTTAAACATTCCTCGTCGAGATTGAAAGAATAGGCATCTTTCATAATAAATTCTCGCCCCCGCATTAAACCAAAACGAGGGCGAATTTCATCGCGAAATTTAGTTTGAATCTGATATAAATTAACCGGTAATTGTCGATAGGAACGAATTAAATCACGAGCGACGGCAGTAATTACTTCTTCGTGAGTCGGTCCTAATCCTAACTCCCGCTTTTGCCGGTCTGTCAGGGCAAACATAATCCCTTCTGCTTTTGTGTAGGTGTCCCAACGGCCTGATTCTTGCCAGAGTTCTGCCGGTTGCAGTTGGGGAAGTAAACATTCTTGGGCGCCGGCTTTATTCATTTCTTCCCGGACTATCTGGGAGACTTTCTGCAAAACCCGCCACATCAGGGGTAAATAGGCGTAAATGCCGCTGCCAATGCGACGAATGTAACCGGCACGCACCAAGCATTTATGACTGGGGATTTCCGCCTCGGCCGGATCTTCCCGGAGAGTGACAAAAAGCTGTTGAGAGAGTCGCATCCTATCGATATCCTTTTGAAAAGAAGACTTTCTATTATCTCATCAAAGGAGAGCGACTGCAATGAGCAATTACTTGTGTTGACAAACAATAACAGCGATCAGTTTACCGATTCTCAGGTATTTCCCCTCACAACTTGAGACTGGTTGGAGACGCATTGAACTCTAGTTCCAATTGCCTAACTCCCTTGTTCTCTACTCTAGGAAATATGAGCGTTCAGGTTGATCGCTGTTATCGTCGTTATCGAGACAGAATGTAACTTTAACAGGGTTTACTCCTTTGTGAACTTGACCTTATAACCTTGCCAGTTGATCTGTCAGGGAAGCTTTTTTCTTTAGCTTCAATTATTAATATAACATCGGATTGGAGCTAGAAGTCTTTCTCTTAATCAAAGTTTACATTACTGGGATCAAGGAAAAGCCTAGATGTTTTGACGCTTAACCGACCATAACTCTTATTATTCAAAAATTATTTTTAGGTGTTCATGTTCCGACGGCTCCACAGTTTTAGTCCTTCAAACCAGAAAATACTGACAACTCCAGAAACTAAGCTGACCAGCAAATCATCAGTATGTAGAAATGAAAAGCCGAACAGGTGTCTTAGCAAGGGAACATAGAGAACTAATCCCAAAAACAGCAGTCCACCGCCGATCACCCACCACAAAGCCTGATTAGGAGCTTGGAGCGTTTCTGGGATCGTTCGTGACCAGGAACGATTGGTTAGGATCATAGCGAGGTTGGAGATAATCAATGTCGTAAATGCTAAGGCACGAGCATCAAATTCACTATTGCCGTTGTTATAGGCGATCGCGAATACAATAACCAGTACCACTAAAACGCTGGTTCCTTGAAGCAAGGCTAATCGCAACGTCCGACGACTGAACAAGGGTTCTTTGGGATTGCGGGGGGGGCGACGCATAATATCGCTCTCTGCCGGTTCAGCTTCAAACACAACCGTGCAGGCCGGATCGATAATTAAGTGTAGAAAGGCAATGTGGATGGGGAGTAGCACCAAAGGCCAGCCAAACATGACTGGAATCAACGACATACCGGCGATCGGAACGTGAACGGCCAAGGTATAGGCCATCCCCTTTTTCAGGTTGTCAAAGATACGTCTTCCTAGTTTGACCGATTCGACAATGGACGAAAAATCATCTTTCAACAGGACCAAATCGGCAGACTCGCGCGCTACATCCGTACCTCGTTCACCCATGGCAATGCCGATATGGGCAGACTTGAGGGCCGGGGCATCGTTGACACCATCACCAGTCATGGCCACAATTTCCCCGGAGCGTTTCAGTGCATTGACAATCAATAGTTTTTGTTCGGGGACGACACGGGCAAAGATATTGGTGCTTTGAATGCGATCGCGCAGTTCCGACTCACCCATTTGCTCCAGTTCCCTGCCGGTGATCACCTTGTCTAAAGGCCTGAGTCCAATCTGACGGGCAATGTTCTGGGCTGTTACCGGATAATCACCCGTAATCATGACAACGCGAATTCCCGCACCATAGCATTCGGCGATCGCAGGTGCAACAGTAGGGCGCACGGGGTCTTCCAGGCCGATGAGTCCGACAAATTCAAACTCAAAGTCGTGTTGTTGCACAGGTAAGCGATCATCAGATTCTAAGTAGGCTAGAGGCTCGGATGACTCAAGAGCGTGGGTTTTGGGTAATGTTCCCATTTTGCGTCCTTGGGCGACTCCCAGAACTCGCAAACCCTCTCCGGCCATTGCCTGGATCTGTTCGACAAGCTCCTGTTGTTGAATCGGGCTGAAATGGCAGAGATCAGCGATCGCTTCTGGGTCCCCTTTTGCCGCAACGGTAAGCTCCCCCGTCAGGGATTCCCAGACACAGGACATGGCCAAGAGATCGGTGGACAGGGGATATTCGCGCAGTAGTTGCCAATCGCTATGCAGGTGTTCAGTCTTGGCCAGGTAATCCCAACCAATTTGCTGCAACGCTTTCTCCATCGGGTCAAAGGGATCTTTGCGACTCGCTAGAATGCCAAACTCGATCAGGGGATGAAGGACTTCGGGCAAGGGTTCGCGCTCGTGGAGCGTCACATCGTACAGATAAGCATTGGAGCCGCTGTAAACCAACAATTGTTTGACGGCCATTTGGTTCAATGTCAGGGTTCCAGTCTTATCGACACAAAGAACGGTGACAGAACCCAGGGTTTCAACCACTGGAATGCGACGAGTTAATACCTGTTTTTGCGAGAATCGCCACGCTCCCAGAGCCAGAAAGATGGCCAGCACCACCGGAATTTCATTGGGCAAAATTGCCATCGCCAGGGCTAATCCTGCCAAAAAGCCATGCAACCAATCGGCCCGGGTTAATCCATAAATCACCACCACCGCCGCACAAATGGCCAGCGCGATCATCGTCAATTTACCGACAATGCGACGGGTTTCTTTTTGTAAGACCGTGTCTTCCGGTTCAACCGTTTGCAGAGCTTTGCCAATTTTTCCCATTTCAGTATGTATGCCCGTTGCTTGCACCTGGGCAATGCCCTGCCCTTGCACCGCAAGAGTGCCAGAATAGACAGTGGGTAAGTCGTCTCCACCCGGTCTCAAGGTGGCTGAAAGTTTCTCTGGGTCTTCTTCTAGCTGGATGGTGCGTTTCCTGACCGGAACAGACTCTCCGGTTAACAGCGATTCATCAATCGTCAAGTGAGTGGACCACAGCAAAATCGCATCCGCAGGAACCCGATCGCCCTCCTCCACCACGATCAAATCGCCCTCTACCACTTCTCGGCCGGCAATCCGCTGCCGCTCCCCATCTCGAATCACCAAAGCCCGAGGACTGGATAAGTCCCGCAGTGCTTCTAGAGAACGTTCCGTTTTTTGCTCTTGGTAAAGATTGATGCCAATAATAAAAAAGACAAACCCCAATAAAATCAGAGCTTCTTGTGCATCACCCAAAAAGAGGTAGATGACACCACAGGCAATCAGGAGCAATAAAATCGGCTCTTGGATAATGTCTAGGGCGATGGTTAAAAAAGTACGATGCTGAGTTGAGGGGAGTTCGTTGTAGCCGTGCTGTTTCAAGCGATCACTAGCTTCTTGACTAGACAACCCGTTAAACTGCCTATTTTGTATAGGTGCAACCATAACACTCACTTAGGTTTTTCACACAAGCTATTCTCGCATATAGAGAGTAGGTAATTGGACAAGGCTTACTTCTGTCTGAGATTAGATCGAATCTTTGAGAAGGTTGTCAGGAAAGCAACGGCTATGGTCGGCATGAGGGCTAACGGCTGAACTCACCCGCCGCCAATAAACTTGGATGATTACAGATACTCTACCATAAGGGCAGGTGCGGTGATTTGTTAGACTTACTGACCTCGCCCTGGCTTACAATCTGCAAAACTTAATGCCTCTGTGTCTAGAACAATGACGGCTTCAACGGGATAATCAATTTCAGTTGCACGAGCAATCAAGGCATCCTGAATCCAGTCTGGTAAGCGTCTTAAAATAATTTCTGCATCAGTGGACGAGATTCCCTCTGAAGGTTTTGCCTGCATGGGTTAGGACTCCAGATGAAGCGACAGAAACCGCGACCTCAGCCCTAGGCGGGTTGCGTGTAGTTCATGGATAGGGGAATTCTTCAAAATTATCCGCTCCCAGTCCCTCAAAATCACCTTGACAGACTACTAGAATCGCCCTTAATTTTTGTCAGTTGTCAGTCCCAGCCCTAGGGCAGGCTGAATAAATCTAAAAACCTTGTTGGATAAGACTTTTAGACTTTTTTCCCCTCAAAAAGTGCCAGACTTTGGAGTGATCGGGAGTAAAATTCAGGTACTTTTTCCCTGAAAATTAGGTAGTTGACCACCTAAAAATCGGTAAAACCCTACACCCCACACCCCACACCCTGCCCCCACGAAAAACTTTTTGCCGCAAACCCTATCTAAATTACTCGTTAAGACTGTCTATGAGCAGGGAGCAGGGAGAGGGAGTTTGAGCATTTGTACTAAAATTCCCCATAGGCAGTTTAAATGTACTACAGCTTAAAACCCGACACCCTGCGCCACGAAAAACTTTTTCAGCAAGCCCTAACTATATTCTTCCCCGACACTGAGGTTAAAGAGCATTTGCAGGGACTGTAAACAGCGCTTGCGGGCTTCGATATCCTGTTGGGCGCGCAGTTGTACCATGGGTTCGTGAAGGATTTTATTGACGATACCACGGGTCATTGCTTCGATAACTTCTTGGTGTTTTTCGGCGAATTCCGTCCCCAGACGGGAGAGGGCCTTTTCTAATTCCTGTTCGCGAATATCTTCAATTTTGCTTCTTAAACAGCTAATTGTCGGTACAGTGTCCAAAGAACGCCACCAAAGCTCGAAAGCTTCTACTTCCTGCTCTAGGAGTGCCTCTGCTTCCCTAGCCATCTGACGGCGACTTTCCTGATTGGCGGCAACCACCGCTTTAAGATCATCGACGTTAAAAGCTTGCACTTGTGCCAATTCCTTCACGTCGGTATGGACGTTGCGGGGAACGGAAATATCGATTAACATCAGCGAGTTAGCAGCAATCGTCACTTCTGTCAATAAAGTTTTAGTTAAAATTGGCTCCGTGGCTCCGGTACTGGTAAAGACGATATCCGATGCCGCTACGGTAGTCATCATCTCTTCTAAGCCATATAGTTGCAGCGGTAGGTGAGGAAATTCACGGGCCAACTCCTCGGCCCGTCTTTGGGAGCGATTGACGATCGCAATTTGCTGAGAACCCTTAGCCAGAAGGTGAGTAACTAATAATCGGGACATTTTCCCTGCCCCGATAATAGCGATTTTCTGGCTGCTGAGGTCTGCCACCTTAGCATGGGCTAACTCCACCGCCGCCGAACTGATCGATACGGCCCCCGTGCCGATGCTGGTTTCCGTGCGGACGCGTTTACCGGCAGTCATCGCTTGTTTAAACAGGCGATCGAGTAATTGGCTAATAGTATTGTACTTTTGAGCTAATTTATGGGTATTTTTAACTTGAGCGAGAATTTGCCCTTCACCGAGGACAAGACTTTCTAAACCGGCCGACACCCGGAGCAGATGACGGACAGCATCCTGATGCAGCAGGGTAAACAGATAACGACGCAGGACATTAAGGGGAATATGCCCGATTTCAGCGAGAAACTGGGTAATTTCCACCACGCCCTTTTCCGTATCCGTAACCACGGCGTAGATTTCCAAACGGTTACAGGTACTGATAATAGCCACCTCTTGGATGTGGGGATAACCCTTGAGGTGGGTAAGGGCGGACTCGATTTTCGCTTCCGGGATACTCAATTTTTCGCGAATTTCCACCGGGGCTGTCTTGTGACTCAAGCCCACTACAGCAATATTCATTTATGTTCTCCTACAAATGTTGCTCAGGCTACAAAAATTATTGATAAAGATCAGTGCGTTATGTCTCTAATTGTTGCAATTTAGTCCCAATCGGGATGCAAATAAAAGATGTTTGAAAAAAAACTTTATATATTTTTACCAATGGGGGCGAGGTGAGCCATACCCACCCCACCGGGTCAGAGAATTATCTCAGTTGAATGTATTTGGGTTGGTCGAACAGGTGAACGGTATCGACAAAGCGAGCGGTTTTCGATTGGGTGGAGATAACCAAGCTTTGGGTACGAGCGCCACCGTGGAAGAAGCGTACCCCTTCCATCAGGGTGCCGGGGGTGATCCCACAGGCGGCAAAGAGGACGGTTTCGCCACTGGCTAATTCTTCGCAACCGTAAACGCGATCGGGATTGGTGATGCCCATTTCTTGCAGACGAGCGATATTACCCTCGCGACTTTCGCCGATTAACCCAGTTTGAACCACTTCGGGATCATAGATTAATTGTCCCTGGAAGTGACCCCCCAGACAACGCATAGCCGCTGCCGAGATTACCCCTTCTGGAGCGGCACCGATACCCATGAGAGCATGAATATTAGTTCCCGAAAAAGCGCAGGAAATAGCGGCCGATACGTCACCATCGCTGATCAGACGAACTCTGGCCCCAGCGTTGCGGATTTCTTGGATTAATTCCTTGTGACGGGGACGATCCATAACCACTACCACCAGTTCTTCGATCGAACGATTGAGACAATCGGAAAGAACTTTCAGGTTTTCCGTCGCCGATTTATTAATATCCACATGACCTTTAGCTGCTGGGGGAGCGGCTAATTTTTTCATATAAAAGTCAGGAGCGGCGAATAACCCACCCTTTTCGGAGATGGCTAACACGGCCATAGAACCATTTTGACCGTAGGCAACTAAGTTAGTGCCTTCGCAGGGATCGACGGCGATATCGATTTCGACTAATTCGTCGGGATTACAATATTGTTTGGCATCAGCTTGGGTGCAGATACCCACTTCTTCGCCAATATAGAGCATGGGAGCTTCGTCTCTTTCCCCTTCTCCAATAACGATGCGACCGCGCATATGGATTTTATTCATCCGTTCGCGCATCGCTTCCACAGCGACGTGATCGGCGGTATTTTTTTCGCCTTTACCCATCCACTTCGAGGAGGCAATGGCAGCTTGTTCGACCACTTCGATAATTTCTAACCCTAGCGTACTTTCCACTCGATGATCCTCCCTACAGCTGATCTATGATATATCTAGTGAGTTTGTTTCCTTAACAGTCAAAAGTCTATCACCAGACGGGGATCATTCTTAAGTTTTTATGTAGATCATCTGGAGGAGACTGGTATAGCTAGGGAGTTTTTGGGACTATTATCGCCTAATCTTGGCGATTGGGACTTTTATCACTGATTTTGTCTGGCGATCGCCAGAAGGGATGTTCTTACCCCTGTTGTTACTGCTAGACAAGGGCAGCTTTGTCGATGCTAAACATCTGGTGAGGTTTTGCCGAGCAAAATTATCCACCCTATTCCGTTAATCCTTCAGTGTGTTTAACCGATGCTAGAATGCACCAAGAGCCTCGGTTATTCTAGACAAGCTAAAACCCACTTTTCTTGGCAATTGAGTTAAAACGTCATCGGGTAAGGTTTTAAAATGAGCCATTTTAGTTGACGGTCTTTCTCATAAAGATGCAGTATAACCTAATTTGCTATCGACAACTGACTCCCCAAAGCGAAAATTTCCTACCTCATCCTTAAGATAAGCTAAGACGCATTTTAACCGCCTATAACTCAGTTTGTTAACGAAGAAAATAAACTATAGCGGTAATAATACTCAGAATTACCACAGTCTGGCGCAGATAACTAGGAGAGATAATTCTAGCTAGTTTTCCCCCCAATAAACCCCCAATTAAAGAGCCAATTGCTACCACTATCGCCGCCGACCAATATACCTGATTAGAAAAGAGAAAAAACCAAGATGCGGCCACATTAACCACCAAAGAAAGCAACTGTTTTAAAGCATTTAATCTCGTGAGATTATCCTTGAGAAATAAGCCCAAAATTGCTAACTCAATCACACCTAAACCCGCTCCAAAATAACCACCATAAATTGAAGCGAGAGCGATGGGTAAAACCGCCCAATTTTCCGGTATATTGCCCTTTTTATCTCCCTGTCGCCGCTGCAACCAAGAGCGTAAAGTATCTTGAAAAGCCAATAAAGCCGCCGCTAAAAGAATCAGAAAAGGAATCAGGCGGTCAAATACTTGATCGCTGCTATTTAACAGCAAAATACCACCGATAATGCCGCCAATAACTGCCGATGGTAGTAATAACTGAATCCGTTTTTGTTGCCCGTGCAGGTCTTTTTTTTGGGCGAGGGTTGCCCCCAGATAACCGGGGCATAAAGCGACGGTATTAGTCACATTTGCCATCACCGGTGGGATACCCACCGCCATCAGCGTTGGAAAAGTAATCAGACTACCGCCACCGGCAAGAGCATTAATTAAGCCGGCAGCCACGGCAGTGATTGCTAGGAAGCCATACTGAATAGGCGTGAGCATTTAGGCGTTAGGGATAGTAATTAGGGCTAAATCAATTTTTTCCTCGTCAACTTGCTTAATTTCGGCTCTAATTCCTGGTCCAAAGTATCTTTCGATTTTTTCTTGTTTTGCCAGCCACTTTTCTAGGGGTAAAAGGGGCGATTCAAATTCTAGAGTGAAACAATAGGCGGAATCAACAGCAGTTTCACGAATTGCCACTAAAGTCGGTCTTTCCTCGTCCGTGGGGCTTAATCCCAGCTTTTCTAGGGCTTCATCCAGATGCACTTCCTGTCC
Organism: Microcystis sp. M015S2; assembly: GCF_020245945.1. Classification (NCBI taxonomy): domain Bacteria; kingdom Bacillati; phylum Cyanobacteriota; class Cyanophyceae; order Chroococcales; family Microcystaceae; genus Microcystis; species Microcystis sp. M015S2. The sequence continues at coordinate 40,155 of NZ_JADBTX010000026.1, read as the reverse complement.
GTAGCGATAGCGGGTGACATCGTTGCGAAGTTTGGTTTGGGTGACAGTAGCCTGTTGTTGGCGCAATTGCAAGATTTCGGGGCTAGTGGGTTGACTGAAGGGTATCGGTTTGATTTCTGAAGCTTTTAGGGCTAAACCTCCCAATAATAACGGTAATCCGTAGAAAAACCCCGCTAAATTGACCGTGGCGTTACCTTGGGCATAACCGATAATGCCGATAACCGTTAAAATACTGCCTAAAATTAAGCCAAAGTATGATAGTCTAATTTTTCTGAGCATGAAATAATTTTTTTCTTGAGTACGCTAATCCTTTAGAGATTATACAACTCAAAAGAATCTTTTTTGCAGAGGGGCAGTGGGGAGATTTTTCAGTTATTAGCTACTGAAGGCAATTAGTGTCTATTGCCTATTGCCTTAGTGTCTATTGCCGATGTACTCGCAATTTCTCAATTAATTGAGATAATTTCTGGTCAGAAGCGGCAGTAATAAAGTCTAATTTAAACTTTTGTCCCTGACTGAGATATTCTGCATAACTAGACAGAAGAAAAGGACGAAACTTTTCATTATCCGCAATATAAACTTCAAAAAAAGCCACCAATAAAGCCCCCGCATAATCCTCGATTAAATTTTGATTGGGTAAAGTGATATCGACCACAGACTCTAGGGTTTTTTGCATTCCTGCATCCAATTCCGTAAAATTTACATGAGCTTGTCCCTCCACCATGGCCAGATATTTATCTGGCGTTTTTAACCAAGTAAAAGGAATGGCCTGTTCAAAAATCGGATTAGCTGCCGGGTCATAACTTCCAGAACCCAAGAGGACAGGAATCGAGATTTTACTTAAACCTTTTTCCCCAAAAATACTGCGGTTAACGGGATTAGCTGCAAAGACAGCCGTGACTCGTTCATCGCGAAAATTATAGACCTGTCTAGGCAATTCCAGGGCGCGACATTCCAGTAAAATAGCGATATTAATCCCGGAGTAAGGACGATTACAATCTTGGGCGAGATTATCAAAATCAATTTGTGCGCCGGCAACAGCTAGAGATGTATAACCTCCAAAGGAATGACCCGCTACTCCCACATTAGTGAGGTCAAGTTTACCTTGAAATTGACTAGCATTTCGTCTGGCTAATTCATCGATGACAAAGCTAATATCTTTGGGTCGATTAATAAACTCATTGCCATCAAAAATATTGCGATAATACCCCCCTAACATTCCTTGTAGGTATTGGGTATCACTGCCGGGGTGTTGCGGTGCCGCTACTAAAAATCCGTAGGAAGCTAGATGTTCAATTGCTTGGGCATAATCTTCTGGTCGCGAGGCTAATCCGTGGGAAAAAATAATTACAGGTGTTTTACCTTCTCGGAAAGTTTGCGGGATATAAACATTGACATATAAACTGCGATTGCGACTGCTATCAGTTAAGTTCCAAACTTCTTTTTTTACCTGAAAGCTACCGCGCTGACGCAGATCGGGTAAACTGGTATAATTAATCGCTGGTTTAACGGCAGCAGCTTCCTCGGCTGTCCAGAGGCGCATATCTTTAATAAATATTTCCGCCACATAAACCGCATAATCGATGGTTTTAGCTAATCCGAGGATTTCTTCCCCCTGTAACTGTATATTATTGGGGAATTTTTTCAGGACATTTAAAAGGGTTAATCCTCCCGGATCGAAAGCGGCACTAACAATCGCACCCCGCAGGGCATATTTACCATTAATTCCCCCTTCAATGGTGATGCCTTTGCCCAAACGAGAGAGCATATCAGCACCCATCACACTATTAAAAAAACGAGATAGTAAAATAGGATCGATGTCAATCTTTGTTAATAAAGCCTCACGAAACTTCTCTCTTGCTTCGGGAGTTGCTCTGGACAGAAATCTTTTTAAATTAGCGTCGATTTTTCCTTCTTTAGCAAAATTTTCTAGGGATGCTACCGATACGGAAAAGACGAGGGGTGTATAGACAAATTCAATTTCTTCGGCGGCTTTTAGGGGTAAAGTGGTGATACCTGCAGCGAAAAGACCTAGAAGGAAAGCTCGCAGCCGACGGGTGGTATTATTTCTGGGAAAACGATTTTGTAAACGGGGGATAATCATGGGATTTTTAGTTAGGGTAAATGACAACAATTAAAAGGGAAAAGTAGCATACGGCCAGTTGAAAAACGGTCTTGGTTACTTGATTTCCTTAACCACGGCTCAAAGGTATTGAGACGAAGGTTTCTAAGGTACTAAGGGGCCAATTTAAGGCTAGGGCAAGCGATAAAGTGCCAAGCAAAGTAGGACGAGAAAGCATTAGCAAAACCTCGATAGATTCATCTGGGATATTTTAATTATAGATTATTGATAATTTTTGAATATACTATCTAGAATAGTAAGTTATAATTGTTTTTATGTCAAGATATTAACCATTAATAAAAAACAATAAATACATGGATTTAATAAGTGAAAGTGATATATTTGGCGATGAAAATAATCAGATAAGCTTTTTGACTGGGATAAATTGCTAATTATTACGAATATGAATATCTTGTTGCGGGAAGGGAATCTCGATACCCTGTTGAGTAAACCTATCAAGAATAGCACAATTAATATCACTAATGACTCGCTTTTTCCCGTTAACATCATCCAACCAGAACTTTAATTCAAAGTTTAAACTAGAATCACCAAAATTAATAAAAAAGGCTACTGGTTGCGGGTTTTTGAGTATGTGAGGATGTTGATCAGCAATGTCTAGCAATAAATTCATCACCTGTTGAGAGTTAGAATTATAACCAACTCCGATAACAACTGAACAATAAATCAAGTTATCACTACCCGTGTAGGTGGTGACATCCTCAGTAAAAAACTTTTGATTGGGAATAATTTTTTCGGAATTGTCTGTAAGAATTTGCACCGTTGTCGCTCGGATACCTAGCTTTTTTACCTGAGAAGTCTGTCCTTCAATATTAATTATATCACCGGGTTTGAGAACTTTTTCAAATAATAGTAAAATACCGCTAATGAAATTACTTACCACTTGCTGCATACCGAAACCAATACCCACCGATAAACCGCCAGTAATTGCCGCTATTGCCGTTGCATTAACTCCCACATAACCCAAGATGAGAATAAAACCTAAGACAATGAAAAAATAACGTCCTAACAGTAAAGTTGCTTCAATTTCACCGCGACTCGCTTGCTGATTTAAATTAGTAATGCTCAGAATTATACTCTCTATAAGAACAACAATAATTACCAGAAAATAGGGAGCTATTATCAAAATAAATATGCTTCTCAATGTGATCGGACTATTGAATAAATTGAAGGGAGATACTTGGGCAATTTCTTGAATATTATTGTAAACACCAATAATATTTCTCAGGAGGAATAATACCAATAAAGGTGCTAAAAGCCGACCATGATAATATTTAATTGTATTGACGGAAAACCTAGCATATAATCCAGCTAATAAACAACGATAAATCAAATAAAAAAATATTAATTGTATGGATAAATTAATCATTCCTCTTGTCCAGTTTTGACTGAAAAAAATTAGATACTTTAAGTCAAGTAAAATTAGACTAATAACTGGAAAATTAAGAAACTCTATCAGGATAGCAAAATATTGATGGAGGGTTAATTTTTTATCACTGTGAATAAAACTGGTGCCGTGAGGGAATCGTTTTCTCAAGTAAGACCATAACCATTTTGATAATAACCAAGCAAGAATTAAAGACAGAAAAATGATCGCTAATTGACTTTGAACATTTCTGCGTCCTAAAAATAATAATTGGTTAGCAATTATTTCCGAAAGAGAGGGAATATTGTTGTTCATAATTAATTTATTTTCCCGACTTCCTGATCGAGACCTGATTGAATATAAAGTGTCAGTTTTTGGGCTGCTGCTGAGGAAGATATTTCACCAGCGATCGCTCTTTCATACCAAAATTCTCCTTTTTCTAAAATTTTATTCAACTTTTCCCAATCATCCAGAGGTACTGCCACGGCATTTTGAGATTGTTGTAATAATACCGATTCGATCGGTAGTAAATTTCCTTCGATCTGCACCCGTCGATTAGTGGGAATAAAACTTTCTGTTTGGGTGATTGCTTGTAATTGTTGTTTGGGATTAGAGAGAAATTTTCCTAAAGCTAACCCCAACCTATTTTCATTATCACTATTATTACGATTAAATACCATCACCCGTGTATAGAGAATTGGTGCTGCTTTACCTTGAGTGTCTTGGGGAAGTAACGCGACTCTGAGATCATCTTGGAGGCTGTTTTTTAAATCGGCAATTTCAATAGAATTACACACATAATAGGTTAAGCGGCCTCTAGCAAAGGCCTCATGAAGCAATTCCCGTTGACGATTGAGGATAAAATTAGGCTGTGACGAGGCAAATTTTAGCCATTCTAGCCATTTTGCCCAACCATCCAAGCGAGGTTGCAGCCTACCCTGATCATCCCACAAATAGCCGCCAAAAATTGCCATTCCCCAAAAAGTATCTTCAAAAGAGGAAACTATCCCCACAGAATAACCTTTGCGCGCACGTTCCACTAATCCCCCTAAACTGGTGGGAGGTTGCTTCAGCAGCGGATCGGGACTAACTTGTAATTTTTTTTGATTATAACACAGTACATTGGTACGAGAACCTAAGGGAATACCATAGATTTTTCCTTGATAGCTAACTTGTTTCAGCGTCGGGGGATAATAAATAGATAAATCTAGATTGTTCTGGTCAATTTCCCCCAGTACTCCTTGGGATACTAACCTGGGTATATTTCTCGAAAAAATTAGAATAACACTCGCACCCAATCCGCTTTGAGATTGTTTAAAAAAACGTTCTGGTATCTCATCGATAGGAATAGCTTGTTCGAGAATTGTCACTTGCGGATTTAATTTTTCAAACTCTTGCAAACCGAGACCTAGTATTTCAGTTAAATTTCCCTCTTCTGGATACCAAACCAAAAGGGTTCCTTGCCGTTGCTCCGATGATTGGTTAGGAAGATCACTAAAACAAGCATAAAGAAAAATTGGCATCAAGATAAAAAGCAATAGGAGCGATATAATTCCCCTTATTTTTTTACTTCTCCAAACAGTTTTAACTCTGAGCCTTAGAAATTGCATCGCTCGTGATCCTTCAAAAATCTTGCCATATATTCATCGTACATGAAAAAGTGAATAATCATCTTCATCAGAAAAATAATTAACCTGATCTTTTGTCAAGAGCCACCAGTCTAGCAACAATTACAGTTAAAAATTTGTGCGAGTTAAGCTGATGACGTATCTAAATTACCTGTTACGTCCAGAACCCTATTTAGAAATCTTTGTCAAGTACAATTTATATCAAATTGGGTGAGCTTACCCTGCATACCAAATAGGTTTTTAATATTATGATTAACCCCCGAGTTATGGATTATTTCTCCCCATTCGCTGCCCCTTCTCCCCGCTCTCCTATATCTTTTAAATAGGATTTAGTATCACTCCTCCTCATTTCCTCAAAATCTTTTCCCATTTAGGGCCTTTAATCTCTCCTTTTCAAGGATAATTGGCTAGGGGCAATAAATATTAGGATGAGGTTCGGGATTTTGAGGAGGAGGGGATTTAGTTAAATAATCTTTGCAGAAAAGTGCTTTGATCCCGCAGAAAAACCTGAGCGCAATTGCGCCCCGGCATTCCCGAAATTGAGCCGCCGGGGTGAGTTCCTGCCCCAGTTAAATAAAGGTTTTTAATGGGGGTTTTGTAGTTAGCTATTTCTGGCAAAGGACGCAGGAAAATCATCTGATCTAAGGTCATATCAAGATGATAGTAATTACCTTTATAGGAACCCAAACGATTAGCTAATTCGGCCGGACTTTCCACCCGACGGGCAATAATGGCGGATTTGAGATTTGGGGCATAATCGGCCAGTTTATCAAGAACTCGATCGGCCACGCGATTTTTTAATTCTTCCGTCCATCCCGTGCCGTTTAATCCTGTTCCCTCGGCCCCGGCAATCTGATAGGGGGCAAAAAATTCGATCCAGAGGGTATGCTTGCCCTGGGGAGCCATGGAGGGATCGAGAATAGTGGGGACATCTAGGTACATCGAGGGATTTTCGTCGGGAATCTGCCCCAAAATCGTTAAAGCGTGGGCCTGTTCAACGTGACGCACGGAATCGGCGATGAGAATCGTTCCCTGTAAATACTCCTCTTTGTGATCGTAAGCCTCGAACCTTGGCGCTTCGGCGAGGGCGCAATCAATTTTAAGAATTGTTTCATTGTTATTGACAATTCGCCGTTCTACCCTTTCTCGCAATTCTGGATCGGCGGCATCCACATCGGCGGGGGCGACTAACTGTAAAAACACTCGTCTAGCGTCAATATTAGAGATAACAGCCGCTTTGGCCAGATATTCCTGTCCAGAGTCCACCCTAACACCGATCGCTTGTCCTTCCTCAATTAGAATCTGTTTAACTTTCTGCTCGGTTAAAATCACCCCACCGAGACTGACAACACATTTCACCAGAGCCTCAGTTAGTGCGCCTGTACCACCACGAGGGCGAGCCACCCCGGGGGAATGACGCATCGCCATCATCATCATCCCGGAGGTAATGCCTTTTTGGGAGGGAGGAGCGCCAATTTCTGCCGCTAGACGAGCCAGGGGTGCTTTGACAAATTCGCTCTCAAACCACTCATTGAGGACATCTTCGGGGGAAGTAATCATCGTGCGGATGAAGTCGAGCAGTTTCTTTTTCGAGCCGATCGCTTTCCAGACACTAGCTAAGGCACTAGAGTTATAATTGCGGGCGATTCTGAGCAAATCTTGGGGCGGAGCGTTAAACCAAGGACCGATCGCATTCATCAACTGTCCCCAATAGTCGATAAACTGAAGGTAGCGATCGGCATCTCGCCGACAAAACTGGGCAATTGCGGCGTGAGTTTTTTCCAGAGAGCGATAGGAAAGAAAATATTGGCCGGAGGGATGGGGACAGAAAACGGTAGGATCAAAGAATAAATACTCTAATCCGTGGCGTTTTAGCTCTAATTCCTCAATTACCGGCCCCAAAAAAATAAATTCGTGATCGATCGCACAGAGATTAAACTTAAAATCGGGGGCTAGATCTGGGATAACCGCTTCTGTGGTAGCTGCTCCTCCTGGTACGCTACGCTGTTCGAGAAGGAGGACGCGATAACCAGCTTTGAGGAGATAGGCGGCACAAACTAAACCATTATGCCCCGCACCGATGAGGATGACATCGTAACTTTCCATACAGTTTCAAAAATTCCTATTTTTAATTTTGCGCTTTTCTTGACCCTAATATGTTAAAAATAGTTAAAGATTGGCTGCTATCAGCAGATTTCAGCGAGCAGTTATCAGTGAGCAGGTAGAAAACATTTAATTTTTCCTTTTTTTTATGAGTTCTGCGATTAAAGTTATTCAACCATCCGGTATTTTAGATGGCAACCAAGCCAGCGAATTTCGCCAAGAAATTGCCGAAGCCGTGCAGGAAGGGTCAGAGGTTATTATCGTTGATTTCAAGAATGTCACCTTTATGGATAGTTCTGGTTTAGGGGCGCTAGTTTTATCCTTAAAAACCGTACGTTCTGCGGGGGGTAACATTTTTATCTGCTCGATTAATGATCAGATAAAAATGTTATTTGAATTGACCGATATGGATCGAGTTTTTGAAATTTTTAATAACCGAGAAGAATTAGAACAAAAAATCCTCGGAAGTTAATTAAGTAGTCGTGCAAAATTAATTTATTGGTTGGGATAGGCAAAAGGCAAGAGGCAAAAGCTTTATCGAAATGTGTAATTAATTTTGCTTAGGTACTTAACGAAAATCCACCTGCATGATCGAAAGATCATCCTTAAAATTACCATCAAATTGTAAAGCTTGAATCTTTTCGATAAAATTATCGAGATTTTTAGCATAATTACCGTGATAATTTCGCAAAGATTGAATAAAGTTCTCCAGTCCCCACATCCTACCATCAGCACAATCGATCTCGTAAATTCCATCGCTAAAAAGATAAAGGCTACTGGGGAAATTCAGGCATTTAACCTGATTAATATATTCCGCTTCCGGAAACATCCCGATGGGAAAACCGGGGGCTTTCAGTCTGGTTTCAATCATCTGGCCAAAAGGTTTTTGAGTCAGGAGAACTGCCGGGGGATGACCGGCACTGGCATAGGTTAACTGTTGTTGTTTCCGATCATAAATTCCGTACCAAATAGTAAAATATTTATCATTCTTAGGGCTGATTTGATAAATTTGATTTAACCCATGTAAAACCTGATTAGGTTGATAGTAATTCACCTGAGTTAAACCACGGGAACGGAGTAAATTAATCACCGAAAGGGAAGGTAAAGCCGCTCGCAACCCATGGCCAGCCACATCTAAAAGATATAACATCAAATGGTCATTATCTAACCAATAATAATCAAAGCCATCACCCCCCAATCGACGAGAAGGAAGGAAGCGAAAATCGATAGCAAGTTTTCGAGAAATAAAAGGTTCTGGTAACAGCGATCGCACATAGTCCGCCGCCTCCGCTAACTCCATTTCTAGTAATTGTTTTTGCGCTTGCAGATCATGACTTAATTGATGCAAACGCATTCCCGCCCGCACGCGCGCTCTTAACTCATTAATTTCGATCGGTTTACATAAAAAATCATCGGCCCCCGCATCCAATCCCTTCACCCGATCCTCCACCGATCCCAAAGAAGTTAAGAGGATAAAAAAAGTTGTTGACAGTTGGGGATTAAGCTTAATTTGCCGGCAAACTTCCAACCCATCGATCCCCGGCATCATCCAATCACAAATAATCATCGCCGGTTTTAGTTGCCCCGCTTGCTTTAATCCTTCTTCCCCATCACTGGCAACAAAAACCTCGTATTCCTTCTGCAAAGCTCGTCTCAGGAACGTTTGAACTACTCCATCATCATCAATTACTAGAATTCGTACCATCTTTTTTGTAACTCGACTATCTCAATCTTACTGCTTACCTCGGACTCCCTAAAAGATGACTTTGCTTGTCCCTCAACCAGGGATTAAATCCAGAATCGAGCTAACACATCAGTCATAGTTTGGCAAAAATGGTATTGTAAAGTTTCAATACAAATATGGTCAGATATAGTCATTCACGGTAATATGTACAGACAAAACTATCAGACTAGGCAAAAAAAACAGGAATAAGTTATCGAACGACTTGGAGGTGGTGGAAACAAGGGAATTTAACAGGCTATCAATTGCCTTCTGGTACAACTATCATAACGGATGACAACCCTTCAAAACCCGACGCTGAGTTAAAAGACAACGGATAATAATGTTAGTAGCAGAAAGACACATTATCAAGAAAGGACATCGATTTTGGGCGGAGATAGATAATTTATCTTGGCAGTCTAAAAATCTCTACAACTCAGCCAATTATTTAATCCGACAAAACTTCATTTATGGTCATGGCTATTTGACCTATAATCAGATGGCCTCTCTGATGAAAGACACAGAACAGTATCGAGCTTTACCCGCTAAAATTTCCCAACAAGTTTTAAGAGGATTAGACCGGAACTGGCAATCATTTTTTGCCGCTTCATCAGAGTTTAAAAGTCACCCCGATAAATTTCTGGGAAAACCCAAAATCCCTGGCTATAAGGAGCCAAAAAAAGGAAGAAATCTCTTAGTTTACACAATTCAAGCCATCAGCAAAGTAGGTCTTAAGCAAGGATTAGTCAAGCTATCAGGTACTTCAATTGCATTGCCGACGAGAGTAGCGGAGCGCCTAGCAGAAGTTAGAATAGTTCCTAAATGTGATTGTTATGTAATCGAGGTAATTTATGAGAAAACCGAACAGTTCTTAGCTCCTAATGAAAAAATAGCTGCGATAGATTTAGGCATAGATAATTTGATGGCTGTAACTTCAAATCAACCAGATTTTATCTCTTTGTTGATTAATGGCAGACCGTTAAAAAGCCTGAATCAATTTTATAACCAACGTCGAGCTAAGTTACAATCTCTGTTAAAAGGTAATCGTCAAAGTTCCCAGAGGATTAGCCGTTTAACTCGATGTCGAAATCAGAAAGTAGATGATTATCTTCATAAGGCTAGTTGTTATTTGGTTAAGCTCTTAGTTGACCAACAAATTACCACTTTAGTTATTGGTAATAATCCAGGGTGGAAACAAGAGGTAAACTTAGGGAAAGTCAATAATCAAAAATTTGTGACCATCCCTCATGCTCGATTAATTGACATGATTATTTATAAATGTCAATTAGTAGGAATCAAAGTGATTACTCAAGAGGAATCCTATACCTCCGTTGCTAATTTTTTGAATTTAGACCCCCTACCAGTGTATGGACAAACAACTGAAAAGCCAGTGTTTTCAGGAAACCGAATTTCGCGAGGGTTATATCGCACAGATAGAGGATTTCTTTGCCAATCTGATGTTATGGGTTCCTACAACATTTTGCGAAAAGCATTCCCAAATGCGTTTAACCGCTATGGGATAGAGAGGTGCGTAGTTCACCCAAGGAGAATCAATCTCTTGAAGTAAAAGTGAAGGGAATTTCTGAAATGGAATTTAGTCTGTCTATATTTGACTATACTTTTACTAACTATAACTTCTAGCGTAAGGCATTGCAGAGGTAAGCCGGGGGTGAAGATTTCTTTTCAGGTAGATAGCGATCTCAAGTCCTTAGATACCGTTTTAAACTATTTTGAGCAACTTGAACCGGCGGGCATTCCCAAAAAAGCCTGGCTCCAGTGTCAGCTTGCTCTTGCCGAAGGTTTTACCAATGCTGTCCGTCACGCTCACCGACACCTCCCCCCCGAAATTCCGATCGAGATCGAGATTGAGATTACCCCTCACCAGATGGAAATTCGCATCTGGGATCGGGGTTCCGTCTTCGATTTAGAGGACTTTATCGAGAAAAACGCCTATCATGACTATAGTTTCTCTGGTCATGGGCAAGGACTGCCGATCCTCCGAAAAATCGCCGATCAACTCAGTTATACTCGCAACGAAGATCAGCGCAACTGTCTATTAATTATTAAACAATTTTCCCGCCATGAATCCGATCGCACCCCTCGTTTCTCCTAGTTGGTTAGTTAACAATCTCGATCGCCCCGATCTGATGGTTATTGACTGTCGTTTTCAATTAAATGATCCCGATCTCGGTTATCAAGAGTATTTAGCCAATCATATTGAAAATGCCTTCTATTTACACCTCGATCGCGATTTATCGGCTCCCGTTGCCCGTCATGGCGGCCGTCATCCTTTGCCGAATCCGCAGACGATAGCCGCTAAATTAAGCTCTTTAGGGGTGATTTCCAGCCAAACCCATATTATCGCCTACGATGCCTCCCGTTTTGCCTTTGCCAGTCGTCTCTGGTGGTTATTACGTTATCTCGGTCATGAACGAGTCAGCATTCTCGATGGTGGTTGGCAAAATTGGTTAAATGCCGGTTATCCCGTCTCTAATCAGATACCTGTGCCAAAAACCGGCGCTTTTCTCCCCCAAGTTCGAGAGGATTGGGTAGTCACGATCGAGGAGGTGAAAAGGCAAAAAGAGCAAGCGGGAGTGGTGTTAATTGATGCCAGGGAAAGCGATCGCTATCGGGGCGAAAGGGAACCGATCGATCCGATCGCCGGCCACATCGAGGGGGCGCTTAATTATCCCTGGTTGGAAGTCACCGATAGTCAGGGTTTTTCTCAACCCCTGGCCCAGCAAAAACAACGTTGGCAAGAGCGGCAAGGCGATCGAGAAATTATCCTCTACTGTGGTTCGGGAGTGACAGCCTGTGTCAATATCCTTTCCCTTACCCTAGCCGGATACGACAATGTTAAGCTATATTCTGGAGGTTGGAGTGATTGGTGTTCCTACCTGATCTAACCAGCCTTGTTGATACCCATCTATCGAGAAAGATTATCAAAATGACCTAATTACTGTACAATCCCCCTATTATCACTTTTAATTATTCCCAAACTATTATCTAGTTTGTCTCCCAGACAAAAAAGCTAATTTTTATTTTAGTTGCTATCTTTTTGCTCTCAAATCACCGCTATTCCTCAAAGAATAGTCGTTTTCCCCCGTAAAATTACTAAAAAGTAATTTTATAGTTAAACTCTATAAAAAATTAGGTATGTATTTTGTATGACAGAAGCCGGTCTTTGTCATTGTAATGGTGGCGGCCGTCCGAAAGATCGCCTTTCGATTTTTGTGGATGGCAATAATATGTTTTATGCTCAACAAAAAAATGGTTGGTTTTTTGACCCGCGCAAGGTGTTAAATTACTTCACCAACGACCCGAATATTATGTTAATTAATGCCTTTTGGTACACGGGTTTAAAAGATTCCCAAGATCAAAGAGGTTTTCGCGATGCTTTAATTAGTTTGGGTTATACGGTGAGAACAAAAATTTTGAAAGAATATTATGATGATAGTTCCGGTCGGTTTTCCCAGAAAGCTAATTTAGATATCGAAATTGTCGTCGATATGTTTAATACCGTCGATCAATACGATCGAGTGATTTTATTTAGCGGTGATGGCGATTTTGAACGAGCGATCGAACTATTGCGCTCTAAAAATACTCATATTACCGTAGTTTCTACGGAAGGGATGATCGCTAGGGAATTACGCAACGCCACCGATCGCTATATTGACCTGAATGATATTCGCAAAGATATCGAAAAAAGTGATTATTAACCGGCCGTTGTGTCTTTAAACCGGCTATTTATCACCTTTTTCTTTATTGGTAGTCCTCACCCCAACCCCTCTCCCAGAAGGGGATAGGTGAGGCAATTAACCATCTCTTGTTTATTTTTCCTTGAGTCGAAATAGTAAAAACTGATTGACCTGATTCGGATTAAAATTATCATCACTGACTAAAATCAAAGAGCGACTGCCATCAGCTAATCTTGGACCGAGGGTCATTCCTTCCAAATTATCTAAATCAATCCCCAAAGTCCCTAAATCTAGTAATAATTTTTTCCGCAAGGGTTGCACCTGTAAAGCTTCTAATTCCCCCGGTATCCGAGCAATTTTCGACGTATCAGTGGCACTCCCATTAACTACCTGAAATAGTTTCGCTCCAAAACCTTCTAAACCAAAAGTTCGCTCTAAACTGAGAAAATAACCCTCTTTTTCTAAAGCTAATAATTCCGTTAAACCGTAGTATCTCGCACCACTGGGTGGCTCATCTAACACATACAATTGTTCTGATACTAACACAGGCGCACCAATCGGATCGATCACATAATGAAGAAGTCGCACTCTGAGATTTTCTGCTCTTTTTCCCGTGGGACTATCTTGAATTAAAGCGTTTTCTGTGGCAGTAAACAAACGAAAAGGATCGTCTTTGAGGGTGCTGGTAATCCCTAAAGTTAAGGATTCAAACCCTAAATTATCCTGTATTCCTTTTTGATTGCTATCATCCGGTAAAAAGCGATTAGGAATTAACAAAGACTCCTTTAATTGTCCCTGCAAATCAAATTCAGCAATAAAAGGAGCAATTCCCTGTTTAACCGCACCTTCACTGGAAATAAACAAAGTTTGTCGGGGCGAAAAAGCGATACCTTCCGGGTCGATCGATCCCTTTTTAAAAGTTTCTCCCTTGCCATCTTTTAGGAACGTGACTGCCTCTAAATTCACTTTTTCGATTTTTTCATCATTTATCTGCAAACTGGCCCGATAAAAGCGGGCCGGAGCTTTCTGAGAACGATCATCACTGAGGAGATAAAAGCGGTTATTGGCACGATCATAGGTAATTGCCGATAATCCCCCCACCCTTGTCTCCTGATAATCCGCTTGTGGTAATTGATATTCTCCCAAAAACTCGACCGAGAGGGGTAGAAACATTCGTTGTTCTGCTAAAACTTGCGGGGAGACACCACAGGCAGCCAGACTAAAGGTTACAATCAAACTAGCAATTAAACCCAAAATTGGGAAACGCAAATTTTCGGCAGTCAGTCTCTTATAGAATCGATCGATCACAAAATATCATCCTCTACTACGCTCCTATCAATCTATTATGCTACGTTTTTCTCTCAGTTTATGGCTCTGTTTGATCGGTACTTCCCTTCCTCTCCTAGCACAAACAGAAACCTCTGCACCCAATCCCCTCGAAACTCCCCTAAAAAGTCCTTTATTACCCGGAATTGATCGCCCTTTAACTCCCTTGGAGCGTCGTCAACTGTTATTATACATCGATCAACGCGATGCTGAAGCTCAAGCTAAATACGATGTGGGATTAAATGAGGAAGCTTTTCCTATCTGGTATGAAGTGATTAAATTAAATCGTTATTTAGGGGCCAAAGAAGAAGTAAAATCTTTGGGAAAAGTGGGGTTAGCAGCTTGGAATCGAGATCGAACCGAGGATGTTAAATTAATTACTGCTCGTTTAAAAGCTCTGCAACAAACCGCAGAAACTAACCAGACAATGGACGGGGAGTTATTAGCATTATTAGGTACATCCTATCAACAGGTACGAGCTTTTAATGATGCGATAATTATCTATGATAAAATTCTAGCTAATGCCAGACAATCTGGTGATAATGTGGCAGTAGAAGCAACTCTAAATCAACTTGGTCAAATTCATTTATCCCGTTTTGATTATCAAAAAGCAGCCCCAGTCTATGAGGAATTATTAACTATTTCTAAGGCGCAGAATAATTCTTTAACTCAAGGAATTTATTTGCAAAGACTAGCAGAAATTTATCGAGAATCTTTGCAACCAGCTAACGCCGTGAAAATTAAAGAAGAAATAGCTGAAACCCAGATCAGAAATCAGCAAATACAGTTAATCCCCGCTCTAAAAATTCAAATTGGTTTAGATTACCAAGCTTTAAAAGATGCAAATAAAGCCAGCCAAAACTTTCAAGAAGCCTATTCTCTCGCTTTTGCTTTACAACAGTACGGCACCGCAGGAGAAGCTTTAAATAAGTTAGCCGAACTTTATAAAAGTTATCAACAGGTAGATTATGCTTTACAAATCTATCAAGAATTAATTAAAGTCCATGAATTGGGTTATAATTACTACGGTTTAATGAATACCTACGATCAAATCGGTCAAATTTATCTAGAGAGAAAAAATTATCCCCAAGCTTTACTCGCTTTCCAAAAAGGTGCGGAATTAGCCCAAGCTATCCGTTATCGTGAACAATATTTTCAAACCCAAATCACCCAAATTAATCAAGCAATAAATAATCCTGAACAGTGATCTTTAAGTCTTTGAACAGTTAACTAATGGACAGGGAAATGGGGAAATGGGGACTAAGAAATATCTTCCCCAACACCCTAAAACCCTAAAAACCTAAAACCCCAACACCCTCAAACCCAAAACCCAACCCACCAATGGAAAATTCCTATTCTCAATTAACCGAAGACTTGCTGAAATTGCTGCAACATTTGCCTCACTTAAAAGATAGTAAATGGATTCAAAGATCTCTGGAAGCAATAGTCAGAATTGCCGGGGAGGAAATCGATCGCCTCGATTGGAAAATTTTAACCTACGCGATCGAAGATCTAGAAAAGGGATTTCAGGTATTTTACCCCTACCGTCACATTCGTAAACTGACCATTTTTGGCTCGGCACGCATCAAACCCGACAGCAGTGAATACCGTCTCGCAGTAGAATTCGCACGCCGTATCAGTCAATACGGTTTTATGGTGTTAACTGGTGCTGGGGGTGGCATCATGCAAGCAGGGAATGAAGGTGCTGGACGGGAAAATTCCTTCGGATTAAATATTCAGCTACCCTTTGAACAGGGGGCTAATCCTCATATCATAAATGATGCCAAATTAATCGATTTTAAATATTTCTTTACCAGAAAACTATTTTTTCTGCGGGAAAGTGACGCAGTAGCTTTATTCCCCGGTGGTTTTGGCACCCAAGATGAGGCCTTTGAGACGCTTACCCTCTGTCAAACCGGTAAATACGGACCTGCACCCCTAGTATTAATTGATGAGCCTGATGGGGATTACTGGCAAACTTGGCAAGAACAAATTAGTGAAAATCTGCAAAAAAGAGGACTGATATCCGCTGAAGATCGGAATTTTTATACAATTACCAACGATCTAGACTACGCTTGTCAAACAATTCGCCACTTCTATCGGGTGTATCACTCCAGCCGTTTTGTGGGAGAATCCTTTGTTATTCGTCTTAATCACGAACTAAGCGGGGAACAGATCGAACAAATTAACCAAAACTTCGGCGATATCCTAGTTAAGGGGAAAATCGCACCTAGTCAAATTCTAGAACGAGAGAATCGGGATTCCAGCCACCATTTACCTCGTCTAGTTTTTTACTTCAACGGCAAGAGTTACGGACGCTTGTATCAATTAATTGATCACATCAACGATTTGAGTCCTGTAGTTGCCCTAGAAGAGCATCCCGATAGAAAATAAACCCTAGGCCAGAGTTTCCGGACAGTATCCTAAACCTTTAGTAAATTGTTGCCGAAAAGCCTCTATATCTTGCTGATCCGGGGTACCATGGGACACAATCGCCACTTGATAGCGACGCATGACATCAATAGGAGATTGTCCCGTTTCCAAACTCCAAAAAACCATCTGGAGACGCATTTCCGGTTGATAGGGAATCCCTAACTCATTCATGTAGGCGCGAAAATCCCCGTGTTGGCAAGGAGTCAGCATTTGATTAAACTTCACCTTGACCACCCAACCGTTAATCTGATGGATAACCGTCATCACGGAGGAGGGCAGATGAGTCATCGATCGCAGGTATTCGGTGACTCGTAGCGTTAAACTAGCATTAGCAAGAAAATAGAGATAGTCCATAGTGGCCGCTGGGCTATTGGCTAATAGTCACAATTAGTGTTATATCTCTAGTCTGACGATAAACCGTCCCATACACCAAGGGGAGAAATCCCCGATTTCTTGAAGTTCGCCTGGGTAGAATTACCCAACTTTTGCGAAGATCTTTATGATGACAATGACGATGACCCCTGACCAATTACTCTCCAGCTACGATTATCACCTTCCTCCGGAGTTAATTGCCCAAAATCCCGCAGAAACCCGAGACAGTTCCCGTCTTTTGGTGGTAGATTCTCCCAATAGTCATAATTTGGCTATTTTTCGGGATTTACCCACTTGGTTAGAGTCGGGGGATTTGCTGGTTTTCAACGATACCCGCGTGATTCCGGCCCGTTTATTTGGACGTAAAACCACGGGCGCCCCCGTAGAAATATTACTATTAGAAGAACAAGATGACCATCGTTGGTTATCTCTGGTGAAACCGGGAAAACGCTTTAAAGTCGGTTCAGAAGTCCTTTTTTATCCGAAAACAGGGCGAACGGAAGACAAAGAAAAATTATGGTTAGCGAAAGTAATCGACCGAGATCTGAACACCAGTGGTCGTCTGCTGGAATTTCAGCGTCATCCCGGGCGCAGTTTTTGGGATATGTTGGAGGAGTACGGTCATATTCCTTTCCCCCCCTACGTCACCGAATCAGAGGCGGAAGAAGACCGTTATCAAACAGTTTACGCTGATAAACAGGGTTCTGTGGCCGCTCCCACGGCTGGATTACATTTTACTCCCGAATTATTCCATAAGCTCGCCCAGAAGGGTATAGATACCGCCTATATCACCCTTCATGTAGGAGTGGGAACCTTTCGCCCCGTGGAAGTGGAAAATATTACAGAACACCTAATGCACCAAGAATTTTTGCAGATTTCCGCCGAAACTGCCGAAAAAATCGCCCAAACAAAGGCTAGAGGTGGCCGGGTTATCGCCGTGGGAACCACGGTAGCTCGCGCCTTGGAAGGGGCAATTAAAGAAAGTAAGAGCGAGAAATTAACCGCTTTTCAGGGAAAAACGAATTTATTTGTCTATCCTGGTTATCAATGGCGGGTTATCGACGGCATGATCACTAATTTTCACCTACCCAAGTCCAGTTTGATGATGTTAGTCAGTGCCTTAATCGGACGGGAAAGACTACTGGCATTGTATCAAGCAGCTATCCAAGAGCGTTTCCGTTTCTATTCCTTCGGTGACGCTATGTTAATCCTACCCAGCGCTCGCAGCAGCAATCGGTAAGTAGTTGCACAAAATTACCTTCATACCCCAGAAAGAAGGAGGAGCAGAACTGCGGAAAGGGCAACAGGAAAAGCCAAAATATGTGTAAGCTGCCCGCGCATCTAAATTGCTCTAGGTCAATTATCGAACCACCTTTGGCCTGTTGTCTATCCTAACCAAGAAATGAAAAGAAAAGATGTTAAAATCGGTCGCCGCTATTCTAGCAAACCCCTGCAAATATTTGTAATTATTGCCTTTATCGCCGCCGCTCCCTTTGCTATTTTTTATCTTATTGCCTTGGCTTATCTCTGGCAAGGCGATCAACTTTTGGCCGCGGGGGAGAAGGAATCGGCTCTGTCTGCCTACCGAACAGTTTTATCTTTTCACGAAAATTTGGGCCAAGCCCATATAAAAATTGCTCAGGTCTTACAAAGTCAAAAACGCTATTCTGAAGCCTTAGAAGCCTATGATCGTGGCTTTATCGTTAATGATCAACCAGCGATGGAACCCTCCCAAAGTAATTATTTAGTGGCTTTGGGAGATATCTTCGCCCAAGAGGAAAAATGGTCTGAGGCGATCGATGCTTACCAAAAAGCAATTATCATTAAACCAACTTTTAAAGCGCAATTTCAGCTAGGAAAAGCTCTCTATAGTTTACAACGTTGGGATGAGGCGGCGAAAGCTCTGCAAGCAGCGGTTTTTCTCGATCCTAGTCAGGGAAAAGCCTATTTTTATCTGGGAAAGGCCTACAGTGAACAGCAACTCTGGCAAGAGGCCAGTTATGCCTATGAGCAAGCTCTAGAATTGATACCTAGTCAGGGTGAAACCTACAAAAAATTAGGAGAAACCCTAGCAAAACAGGGAAAATGGGAGCAAGCGGGGCAAATATATCGACAGGCTTTAGTTTACGCTCCTAAAGATGGGGATATTTATAATTATTTAGGTAAAGCTTTAGCAGAACAGGGAAAACTAGGGGAAGCGATGGCAGCTTTTCAACAGGCGCGCCAAATTAGCCCCAAAAATGCCGAGATTTACGAAAATCTCTGTTATATCTATATCAATAGCGGTCAGATCGATGAGGGTCTAAATTGGTGTCGGCAGGCCGTAGAAATCGATCCCAATTTATCAGAAGTTAGATTTATTTTACAGGAAATCCAACGGGGGCGATTAATTCATGATCATCCCGAATTATTAAAAATTCCAGAGATAATTCCCAGTGTTAAGAGTGATCCTCTGGTGAATTTAAAACGCTCAATTGTTAAAATTGTCATTCGCGGCAAAAATAACAATGGTATCGGCACGGGTTGGTTATTAAAACGAGATCAAGATAGAGCTTGGATCGTGACTAATCGCCATGTGGTGACGAATTCCCGTCAGGAAATCGATGCAGGGTCCCGCATTTTTGTCGAGTATTATAGCCAACCACCCCAGGGGAAAATCCGCAAGCGTTCAAAAGCTAAAATTCTCCACACTACCCCCGCTGACGACTGGCTCGATTTAGCAGTATTAGAGGTAAAAAATCCCCCCCCAGACTTAAAACCTTTAGCTTTAGCACCCCTACCAATTGCCGCTAATCAACCAGTAATCTCGATCGGTAATCCTTTTAATCAAAAAGATTGGACTGTCAGCAAAGGCACGGTTAATGATCATAACGAAAAATCCTTAAGTTTGTCCATGTTTGTCGTTTCTGGACAGTCGGGAAGTCCAGTTTTAAACGATAAAAATCAAGTGGTGGGAGTGATTTCTCAAGCGAGTTTATTTTGTGATGATCCCTCCACTCCTAAACCCCTGGAAAATGCCGTTAGATTGGGCTGCGGTTTCGCGATTCCCATTGACAGAGTGCGAGAAAGGTTAAGGGAGTGGGAATTATAAATTATGAATTATAAATTATGAATGATGAATTGGGGAGTGGGGGAGTGGGAAGTGGGGAGAATACATAAAAGCTGTCTCCTGTCTCCTGTCTCCTGTTTACTGTTTACTGGTCACTGATAACTGATAACTGATAACTGATAACTGGTCACTGATAACTGATAACTGCTATGCTACTCTAGGCAGAAAACCATTCGATCGAGATCACCGTGGCTAACCAAGAAGCAACTCCCCCCGCTATTCGTACCCCCTTATACGACCTAATTGCCCAACAAACCAGCAAATTTACCCCTTTTGCGGGTTGGGAGATGCCGATACAGTTTAGCGGCCTAAAAATCGAACATAATGCTGTCCGCAACGGTGTCGGGATGTTTGACATTTCCCATATGGGCAAATTTATCTTAACTGGAGATAATCTGGTTCAATCTCTCCAAACCCTAGTTCCCTCTAATTTAGCCCGTTTAAGGGCAGGAAAGGCACAGTATAGCGTTTTACTTAACCCCGACGGTGGTATTATCGATGATATTATCTTTTACTACCAAAGCGACAACCAAGGCGTATTAATTGTTAATGCCTCAACCACCGATAAAGATCGAGAGTGGATTTTAGGCAATTTAGAGGGATCGGGGGTCAAATTAAAGGATTTATCCCGAGAAAGGGTCTTAATTGCCCTGCAAGGACCCAAGGCAGCCACAATTTTACAGCCCTTGGTCGGGGAAAAATTAAGCGATTTTGGCCTATTTAATCACTGGGAAAGCCAGCTTTTCGGGGAAAAAGTTTTTATCGCTAGGACCGGTTACACGGGAGAAGATGGTTTTGAAATTATGGCCGCTCCTGAAATCGGGCAGCGACTTTGGACGGAATTCTTAAATTTAGGGGTGACTCCCTGCGGTTTAGGAGCGCGGGATACCCTGCGTTTAGAGGCAGCTTTAGCCCTTTATGGACAGGATATCGACGATAGCACGAGTCCCCTAGAGGCAGGCTTAAATTGGTTGGTTCATCTGCCAGAAAAAGGCGATTTTATCGGTCGCAATGTCCTTGAAGACCAAAAACTTAATGGTGTCAATCGGCGCTTGGTGGGATTGCAGATGTCCGGCAAACATATCGCCCGTCACGATTATCCGGTAGTATTGGCTGGGGAAGCGGTGGGTAAAGTCACCAGTGGCACTTTATCACCAACTTTAAACACAGCGATCGCTTTAGCCTATCTTCCCACACCTTTCGCCTCGATCGGACAGGCGATCGAAGTGGAAATCCGCGGCACTACCTACCCCGCTACCGTCGTTAAAAAACCCTTTTATAAAAGTAAAAAGTAGTGGTTTGTTTCAGCTAATTTGGTGTATTAGAAAAATGCTATAAATTCTATAATCTAAGACTTTAAGCCGAAATCTATAGCCCTATTTTAGCTGAAACAGTCCAGTAGGGTGCGTTAGCGCAGCGTAACGCACCAACCTAACGCACCAAGAAAAAAGGAGCAATAATTTGGTGGGTTACGGCGAACACAAAATCAATACTAAACTGTAGCAGTTACCGTCGCCTAACCCACCCTACAGCTGAATCCTGAAAATGCAATCCCTAGACTTTACCACCCTCAGCGCCACTTGTGCCGAAATTGCCGCCACTTGGCTGCCGGCGAGACTAGAACAAGTGTATCAAATTGATCGCCAAACGATCGCCCTCTATTTACGAACCTTCGATCGCAAGGGATGGTTAATTATTTCTTGGCATCCCCAAGGAGCGCGGCTGCATATTGGTGATCCACCGCCAAAAGTCCCTGATACCTTCACTTTCAGCGATCAATTGCGTCATCAACTCAATGGTTTTGCGCTAACAAAATTAGCATTTGTTGCCCCGTGGGAAAGAGTCATCGATCTGCAATTTGCCCAACGTCCCGATGATCCGGCCCTGGGGCATTTGTATATAGAAATTATGGGTAAATATAGCAATGTTATTTTAACTGCGGCTGACAATCAAATTGTCACCGTTGCCCATCAAGTCAATGCCACCCAGTCCAGTGTTCGCACCGTACAAACGGGACAAATCTATCAACTACCCCCCGTTTTATTGGCAACAAATCCCAGTTTAGAAGAATCCTTGAGCAGTTGGCAAGCTAGAGTTAGTTTAATCCCTAAAACTATCGAAAAACAGCTAGTTAGTACCTATCGTGGGGTGAGTCCAGTCATCGCTCGATCGCTGTTGCAAAAAGCCAAGATTAACCCGAAATTAAACACGGATCAGTTAGATAATAACGATTGGGAAAAGCTCTTTTCAGCTTGGCAAGAATGGTTAAAAATGCTCGAAAATAAAACCTTTCAACCCGGATGGACAAGAGAAGGTTATACAGTTATCGGTGGGGAGATACTGGCAGCGGCTAAAAATGTTCAAGAATTATTAAACCGTTATTATAGCGACCAAATTAATCAAGAAAGCTTTCGACAACTACAGCAAAAATTAAACCAAAAAGTCACCTCTTTACTGACTAAACTGCAAACTAAAGCGGCGGGATTTCAAACAAGACTAGCAGAATCTGCTCATGCCGATCGCTATAAAGAGCAAGGGGATTTATTAATGGCAAATCTGCAGCAAATACAGCAGGGAATGACTAGCATTAGTTTGGCGGATTTCCAGACAGGAAAACCTGTAATTATTCCTCTCGATCCCGAAAGAAATCCCGTGCAGAATGCCCAATATTTTTATAAACAACATCAGAAATTAAAAAGGGCCCGGTTAGCGGTGGAACCTTTATTAGAGGAAGTGGTCAGTGAAATTAATTATCTCGAACAAGTGCGATCGAGTTTAAGTCAACTAGAAAATTATAGCAGCAGCGAAGATTTAGAGGCCCTAGACGAGATACAAGAAGAATTAATCCAACAGAAGTATCTAGAAAGCAATTACCGGCGTAATCGGGCGAATAATAAAGAATCCGAACCCATGCGCTTTACTACTCCCTCTGGAGTAGAATTATGGATTGGCAGAAATAACCGTCAAAATGATCGGCTAACTTTTCGTAGCGCCAGCGATTACGATATCTGGTTTCATAGTCAAGAAATCGCTGGTAGTCACGTTTTACTCCGTTTAACCCCCGGTACAGTTCCAGAAGCCGCCGATCTGCAATTTGCCGCCGATTACGCCGCTTATTATAGCCGCGCTCGCCATAGTGAACAGGTTCCCGTCGTCTATACCCGTCCCAAATACGTCTATAAACCCAAGGGCGCCAAGCCCGGTATGGTGGTTTACAAACAGGAAACGGTAATCTGGGGCTGTCCTCAGAGGGTTGAGGATTACCGCAAAAAATAATTTTTTACCAAATTGTTTACTTTTTTTTACACAAAATGGGTATTGTCTGTTACAATTTCTACTATAGAGACGAATGCAGTTCAGGCGCTTGGGAACGCAAGGACTATATTTCCTCGGATTACAACAACAAACAACAGCAAACCAGTGGGAGCAGCCGATAGTCTCGGGAAAGACACAAAAAACCGACTATTCAGGTGATATTAAAGCGACCACTGGTATTTTATCTTCACCTAACCGCTTATGTCACTTTCCTCAACTTTCTTTTCGGTTTCCGAGACTTATTGCCCAGATGAATGAGTTTGATTGTTGAGAATATTTGCTCTATCTTTGGGATGAAAGAGGGATAGTTGGCATCCAGCTTTTTGTAAAGAAATTTAAACTTCACCCATAGTTAAGCCTCTTCGGCCTAAATAAACCACTAGAAACAGTTTTTCTCGGGAGGCCGGGTTTATGGATAGCCAATTAGGAACGATGAACTTTCAACAGACAGAGCTATATAAAAGAATTCAGGCATTTGCCTTAGATCGGCCAGATAGTCAATTATCTTTCAGCCAACGATTAGCAAGAGATAACGGCTGGTCCTTAGGCTATACTCAGAGAGCGATCGAGGAATACAAAAAGTTTATATTTCTAGCCGTTGCAGCAGGACATCCGGTCACGCCATCCGACCAAATCGATCAAGTTTGGCATTTACATCTGACCTATACGCGATTGTACTGGCAAGAGTTCTGTCCCAAAATTTTGCAAACCACATTACATCACGAGCCGACTCGTGGGGGTTCATCCGAGCAATTAAAATTTGGCAGTTGGTATAGCAAGACGCTAGAAAGTTACGAACAGTTTTTTGGACATATTCCTCCAATAGATATTTGGCCTAAACCCAAAGACCGATTCGGGCGAGATTTGCATTTTATCCGGATCAACACTCAACAAAGCTGGGTTTTGTCAAAACCTAATTTGACAATCTTCTTGAAACCACAACTGCGAAAAATAGGCATCTTTACCTTTTTAGTCTTCCTTTCGCTGATGATAACTAGCTGTCAGATAATCTCCCAAATTCCTAACCCAATCAATTTTACAGGTTCGGAATTTTTAACCTTCTATATTTTCCTAGTAGTGATGGGAATCGCTTTGGCAGCCTGGCTACGTTTTTCCCTGTGCCTAGTTAGCGCTAATATAAATCAGCAACCTGATTTAAATACTTACGAGATAGCTTTCTTGGCGGGGGGCAATCATCGCCTGATTATGGCCGCAATCGCCAGTTTGGTAAAACAAGGCTATGTGGAGGTATTAAAAGAAGGCAAACTGGTGGTGACAGGAAAGATCGATGCTATTGCCGATCCTGTAGAAAAGGCGGTTGCACAAGATATTTTGGGCACTGATGGGGCAATTAAACAGGTTTTCCAGAATTCTACAGGAATGAAAGATAGCATTCGTTCCCGCCTAGAACAGCTTGGTTTGTTTCTGAGCGATGCCCAAGCATTCAAAGCGCAAATTTATCCATCATTGATTGTGGTTATTCTTCTAGGAATAGGCTTGTGCAAAATGGCTGTGGGAATTTCTCGCGATAAGCCAGTTGGTTTACTTCTTATCTGTATATTTGGGCTTCTAGTTTTGGGAGCGGGGTTTTTTGTCAAACCACAGCGTCAGCGCAGCCGTTATGGAGAGATCATTTTTAATGATTTAACAAATCGCTTACAACATTTAAAAACAGCCAATAGCAGCGATTCTGAACTTGTACTTGCGGTTGCGTTGTTTGGAGCAACAGTTCTGATGGCGGATATGGCTTTAGCAGACTTGTATCAAATGCTGACTCCCACAGCCGTTGCTAGTAGCGGCAGTGGTGGCGGCAGTGGCGGCAGTGGCGGCAGTGGTGGCGGCGACAGTGTCGGTTGTGGTGGTTGTTTTCCTATTTGTGGTGTTTGATTGAGTTCAAGGCTATTAACAGCCGATCGATCGTTTTGTTGAACATTCCCGCCACCGTAGCCCTGTTAATTTTTGCCTTAATCTCCTCTCTGGTTTGATTGCTTAAGTAGGGTTGGCTTAATATTACTGGAAGCTTTGCTAGAAAAGGGTTTTGGCACTTTTTGGGCTAAAAAAGTGCCAGAAACAAACGTTGAGAAATTAGGGACTCAAAACCCTGGCACTTTCCGGAGGCGAACCCAAAGCGCTCGCTACGCGAGAACACAAAGGTTTCCGCTTCCAGGCGCGCGAGGTCATTCTGTTTTTCTGACTTCCCCGACCGATTCGGAGACGACCGACGACCGACTCCTAACCCCACCAACAAACTTTTTGCCGCAAACCCTAAATATTCTCGTTTTCAAGGTTTAATTGGGCAATAGCTCCATCAATTAAATCACAGCCCTCCCCCAGGGATTCGATCCGCGAAAACCGATCACGCCAAAGCGCCGCACCGGTAAAATCCTGACAATACCAAGCCAGATGTTTCCTGGCTTGCCAGATGCCGCGTTGTCCCTTGTATAGCCATAGCCCCTGTAAATGCTCTTTAGCTAGGCTTAACAGGTCAATAGAGGTGGGTTTCGGCAACTTTTTGCCTGTTTTGAGGTAATAATCGATTTCCCCCACCAAATAGGGATAACCGAGGGTTCCCCGCGAACACATCACCCCATCGGCCCGGGTAAATTCCAAACAATTAATCGCCGCTTCCACAGAAACGATATCACCATTAGCGATGACAGGAATCGATAAAACCTCCTTCACCCGTTTAATCCATTGCCAATCGGCCGCCCCGTGATAACCCTGTTCCCTAGTGCGTGCGTGCAGGGTCAACATTTGCGCTCCCGCATCTTCTAAACGACGGGCAAAATCGATAATATTAATCTCCTGAGCGTTCCATCCCAAGCGAGTTTTCACCGTTACCGGCACCGATACCGCTCTCACCACTTCCCTAACAATTTGCTCGGCAATTTCTGGCTGTCGTAAAAGCGAAGAGCCACCGCCTTTTTTAGTAATTTTATTAACAGGACAACCCATATTAATATCGATGGTCATCGCTCCTTCTTTAACCGCTTTTTTCGCCGCCACAGCCATAAAATCGGGACGGCAATCAAATAACTGCATACTAATTGGTTGTTCTTTGTCCCCGATAACCATCAATTGCGGTAACTCTTGCAGCTGGGAGATTTCTGTCGCATTGACCATCTCGGTATAGAGCATCGAATCAGGAGCAAAGCGTCTCACCAGGCGCCGAAAAACTAAATCGGTGACACCGGATAAAGGTGATTGCAAGACGCGGCTATGCACTTCTAAGTTACCGATTTTGAGAGGAGATGAGTAGATAGCCATAGGACCGGTTAAAAAATCAACAGCCAACACCAGCAAACCGAACAATTAGGGGATAGTTCAGTCACTGTTAGTATTTTGCCAACCCCTAATATATGCTTAACCGTCATCTTCTAGCCTAAAACTACCTGTATGATGATTGGAGAGGATAGAATCCTATCTCCCCTAAACGAGTAATTAAACAAAAATTTCGCTTTTTTTTATGGATAATCTGCAACTCTGGCAACGTTACCAAGATTGGTTATACTATCACCCTAACCTAGAACTTTATCTCGATGTCAGTCGGATTCCCTTCGATGAGGCTTTTCTCAAAGGTCTAGAAGCAAAATTTGAGCGCGCTTTCCAAGATATGACAGCTTTAGAACAGGGTGCGATCGCCAATCCCGACGAACAGCGTATGGTCGGCCACTACTGGCTGCGCGCTCCTGAACTCGCTCCTAACCAGGAATTGCGGGACGAAATCACCGAACCCATAGCACAGATCAAAGAATTTGTCAAGAAAATTCACTCCGGAGCGATTAAGCCGCCCAATCGGGCAAAATTTAGCCATATTCTCTGTGTCGGCATCGGGGGGTCTGCTTTGGGTCCCCAATTCGTTGCCGAGGCTCTATCCCCCCTTAATCCCCCCTTAGAGATTGCTTTTATTGATAATACCGACCCTAAAGGCATTGATCGCACCCTAGCTCATTTACCCTTAGCTGCCACCCTGGTTATCGTCACCAGTAAATCCGGCGGCACTCCCGAAGCGAGAAACGGAATGTTAGAAGTCCGCAACGCTTACGAAAAACAAGATTTAGACTTTCCCCAACACGCAGTCGCCGTCACTATGCCTGGTAGCCAACTGGACAAATACGCCCAAGATTGGCTAACTCGTTTCCCCATGCAGGATTGGGTCGGTGGTCGTACATCAGAACTATCCGCCGTCGGTCTTCTCCCGGCCGCTTTGCAGGGTATCGACATTAATGAAATGTTAGCCGGGGCCAAAGAAATGGACATCGCCACCCGCGTCCATAACCTGAAAAAAAATCCTAGCGCCCTACTTGCTCTAGCCTGGTATCATGAGGGCAATGGCAAGGGAGAGAAAGATATGGTGATTCTGCCCTACAAAGACAGTCTCTATCTCTTTAGCCGCTATCTGCAACAATTGGTCATGGAGTCCCTCGGTAAAGAAAAAGACCTCGATGGTAATAAGGTGTACCAAGGTATCGCCGTCTATGGTAACAAAGGTTCCACCGACCAACACGCCTACGTCCAACAATTACGCGAAGGTGTTCCCAATTTTTTCGCTACTTTTATTGAAGTGTTAAAAGACCGACAAGGAGATTCGATAGAAGTGGAAACCGGCTCCACTGCCGGCGATTTCCTCTCAGGATTACTGCAAGGTACTCGACAAGCTTTATACGAAAATAGTCGTCACTCTATCACTATCACTATCCCAGAGGTCACTCCCCGTCAGGTAGGGGCCTTGATCGCCCTCTACGAACGGGCCGTTAGTTTCTATGCTAGTTTAGTTAACATTAACGCCTACCATCAACCCGGGGTAGAAGCAGGGAAAAAAGCCGCCGCTTCTATTCTGGATTTACAAAGAAAAATCGTGCAAGTTGTTCGGGAAACGGGGACTGCTCTCGACCTAACCACTCTAGCGGCCAAAATCGGCGCTAGTGACCAAGTTGAAGCTATCTATAAAATTGTCCGTCATCTCAACGCTAATCGGCGCAGTTTAACTATTACTGGCGATTTAAGCAAACCGGAAACGATCCAAATCTCTACCCGCTAATCAGTTATCAGTTATCAGTTATCAGTTATCAGTTATCAGTTATCAGTTATCAGATGTAAGTTTTAAGTTTTAAGTTTTAAGTTAATTAGTTATTTAGTTATCAGATGTAAGTTAATTAGTTATTTAGTTATTTATTTATCTTCATCTTTATGGTTCTTCGGTTTGTCTTATGCAACGTACAGGGTTATAAGGAATGAAACTCTTATAGAGAAAGACATTTGGCGATTTTTGTTAATTGTTTTCGCTCTAGAGCGAACTAATCAATTAAATCTCTTGCCAGATAAGGATTTAGTCGATTTATGCCACCCGATCGAACCATACTAAGTAACTAAGATTCATCTTTATCCCTGTTTACTGTTTACTTTTCACTGTTTACTGTTTACTGATCACTGTTTACTGATTACTGAATGTAACTAACCATGGAAATGCTCGAAAATCTGAAAATGGCTTTTTCCGCTTTGATGGGCAATAAACTGCGTAGTGGTCTAACCATGCTAGGAATTGCTATCGGTAACGCCTCCGTCATTGCCCTAGTGGGAGTGGGTGAAGGAGCGCAAAAAGTCGCCCTCGAGCAGTTTGAAGCTCTCGGACCGAATGTTTTATTTGTTTCCACCTCCTCGCGCAATGTCCGCCGGACAATTCCTAATCCCCGGCCTCTCACCTACGAAGATGCTCAAGCGATCGCATCTCAAGTTCCCGCCATTACCGCCATTTCTCCCGAATTGAGCGGTAAAAAAATCCTATCCTTCGGTAATAGAACCAGTAATAGTCCCCTGATTGGGGTGGGATCCCAGTACCTAAACGTGCGTAACCGTCAACTATCTAAGGGTAGATTTATTATGGAATCTGACCTGAAACGGGATAATCGGGTGATTGTCTTGGGATCGGAATTAGCCAAAAATCTCTTTGGTAATCGCAATCCCGTCGGCGAAAATCTTCGCATGGGCAATCTTAGTTTTCAAGTCATTGGAGTTTTACAGGCGAAAGGCTCCTTATTTGAGGCTAATCAGGACGATCGAGCCTTAATTCCCCTAACTACCATGTCTAATCAGGTTTTAGGGCGCAATTCTATCTATGGCATTCCCCTAACTCATATTTCTGTCTTGGCTAAAAACTCCGCCCAAATTAAAGCCGCTCAGTTTCAGATTAGCAACCTGCTGCAAATGCGTCATCAGGTCAGCGACGAGAATTATGTGCAGATTTTCCCCCAAACCACAGTCTTAGAAATGGCCAAAGAGACTAACGATAGTTTAACTAGAATGTTAGCCTCGATCGCCAGTATTTCCCTTTTTGTTGGCGGAATTGGCGTAATGAATATTATGCTGGTGTCAGTCACGGAAAGAACCCAAGAAATCGGGTTAAGAAAGGCTTTAGGAGCCAAAGAAGGGGATATAAAAGGTCAATTTCTCATTGAATCGGTGATTTTAGCCACCACTGGCGGAATTATCGGGATTTTTGTCGGCATTCAAGGAATGTATCTAGCGGGAATTTTTGCCGCTTTAACCACCAGTGTCTCAATCCCTGCCATAATTCTCGCTTTAGGAGTTTCTAGTGCCATCGGTCTAATTTTCGGTGTTGTTCCCGCTCATCATGCCGCTAAATTAGACCCAATAGTTGCTTTGAGAAGATTATAGTTTCTCTAGTTCTTGTCCTCACCTCGGGATTCTATACCCGCATCCGTTGCCGTAAATCCCTCCGCTTGCGCTAATATTTGCAGATTATGGGCTATGGAGGCGAAGGAATCGGCAGGATATTCGATTAAAGTGGCGGAATCGAGAAAAGTTTCCACTCCCACGGGACAACCCAAATAATCAGCCACCGCTTTTGGAGTAGTGGAACCGAGGAGAATAGTTCCCGATTGTCTCAAAGAAGATATCTTTTCCCACGGCTCATCGATCATTAAGGATAAATGGGTGGGAGCAAAAAGATTCGATAATTCGATCGCTTTCTCCAATGACTCCACCACCACGATTAAACCATAATGAGCGATCGCTTTTTCCGTCAACAATCTCTGGGGGTGTACCTGTAACTGTTTTTGCACTTCTTCCTGTACTATTAGGGCCAAAGCCTTATCCGTCGTCAATAAAATCGCAGCCGCTAGGGAATACTGTTCCGCTTGCGCTAATAGATCTAGGGCCAACTGCCTGGGATTGGCTTGACTATCGGCAATAATAACTAAATCAGAAGTAATAGAGAGATAATCGATTTTTACACGGTCAGAAACCAGTTTTTTAGCCAAATTAGTATAAAAATCACCTATTCCGGCAATCATCTCCACGGGAGCGATCGTTTTTGTGCCGTAGGCTAAAGCGGCGATCGCCTGTGGTCCAGCCACCCGATAAATCTCACTAATACCCACCGATTGGGCTGCCACTAAAATCGCCGGATGGATGCGTAAATCCTCATCGGCAGGAGATACCATCACAATCCGTTTAACCCCCGCTATTTTGGCTGGAATCGCCTGTTGGAGCAATAAACTGAGATAGGCCCGTTTCCCATCGGGAACGACAATTCCCACACTGTTAACCGGTTGATAACGTTTCCCTCGAACCGTACCATCCTCAGGAAACTGGACCCAAGCTTTGGGGAGACGCTGACGATGAAAAGCCTCCATTTTTGCACAGGCAACGGCGATCGCATTTAATAAATCCTGCGACACCTGTTGATAAGCGGCATCCAGTTCCGATCCACTCACCTTAATTTGCTGTAGATTAAGGGACTGTTGGTAGAATTTTTCCGTGTAATCCACCAACGAGCGATCGCCAGCAAGTCGCACCTGATCGACAATCTCTCGGACAAGCGATTCTTTTTCCCGAATTTCCGGATCGTCGAACCGTTCCCGAATTCGTCTCAGTTCCGTTCTGGCTGACCATGGCTCTGTGATAATTCGCAACATCGAGCTATTATCCTCTAGGGGCGAAACGAGATTAAAAAGTTTTCACTCCTCACACTCTAGCTTATCGCTTTCAAGCTTGACCGGGGAGGGAGACCGAGTCAGTTATTTTAGCCGTCGGTAGTCAGGAGCCGGTCGTCCGTCGCCAGGAGATTATTTTTATTTATTCTCCCCACCTCCGGCGCTCCCTTCTCCCCACTTCCTAATTCATAATTTATAATTCATAATTTATAATTCCCCACTTCCCAACAGCCAGCCCGATTTCCCCAAGGTAACAAAACCAGATATTCTACTAAATAGTCGCCTATCACACCAGCCTGATCTCGTGGTCGTCCAATGCAGTTTGCCAAGATATTAATCGCCAATCGCGGGGAAATCGCCTTAAGAATCCTTCATAGTTGCGAAGAATTGGGTATTAGAACCGTTGCCGTCCACTCTACCATCGATCGCCATGCCCTTCATGTTCAACTGGCTGATGAGAGTGTTTGTATTGGTCCGCCTCCGAGCAGCAAAAGTTACCTAAATATCCCTAATATCATCTCCGCTGCCCTAACACGCAACGCCACAGCCATCCATCCCGGTTACGGTTTTTTGGCAGAAAACGCCCGCTTTGCCGAAATTTGTGCCGATCATCAGTTAACTTTTATCGGTCCGTCTCCCAGTGCTATTCTGGCTATGGGGGATAAATCTACCGCTAAAAAAACCATGCAAAAAGCGGGAGTTCCCACTATCCCCGGCAGTGGTGGTTTAATTACCTCAGAAGCGGAAGCAAAACGTATCGCTGATGACATCGGTTATCCTGTCCTGATTAAAGCCACCGCCGGCGGTGGAGGGCGTGGGATGCGTCTTGTCAAGAGTGCAGATGAACTAGGTAATATGTTAAAAGCCGCCCAAGGGGAAGCAGAAGCGGCTTTTGGCAATTCGGGAGTATATCTAGAAAAATTTATCGAATGTCCCCGACATATCGAGTTTCAGATTTTGGCCGATAGTCACGGTAACGTAATCCATTTAGGAGAAAGAGACTGTTCGATTCAGCGACGACACCAAAAACTGCTAGAAGAGGCCCCCAGTCCCTTCTTAACGCCCCATTTACGCTCAAAAATGGGTAATGCCGCCGTTAAAGCCGCTAAATCGATTAATTACGTCGGGGTGGGAACCGTGGAATTTTTAGTCGATAAACACGGTAATTTTTACTTCATGGAAATGAACACCCGTATTCAGGTGGAACACCCCGTCACGGAGATGATCACGGGGATAGACCTGATCAGAGAACAAATTCTGGTGGCACAGGGCGAAAAACTGCAAATTAAGCAAGATCAGGTGATATTTAGAGGGCATTCGATCGAGTGTCGCATTAATGCCGAGGATCCCGATCGCAATTTTCGCCCTCACCCCGGCAAAATTAGCGGTTATCTGCCCCCCGGCGGTCCGGGTGTCCGCATGGATTCCCACGTTTACACCGATTACGAAATCCCCCCCTATTACGATTCCCTAATCGGTAAATTAATTGTCTGGGGAGAAAATCGCGAAACTGCGATTAAACGCATGAAACGCGCCCTGCGGGAATGTGCGATCACGGGAGTACCGACGACTATTGATTTCCATCGTAAAATATTGGAAACTCCCGCCTTTTTAGCCGGAGATGTTTACACTAATTTCATCCAAGAACATCTCTTGCCCTAGGGCGTTACCATGAAGTTTAGACGAGAGTAAGTTGGGGATAATAATGACAGTAGAAGTTAAATTTAACTCGTTTCAACTCAGCGATGAACAGTTCTTTCAACTTTGTCAGGATAACCGAGATTTGCGCTTGGAACGCAGCGCAAAAGGAGATTTAATTATTATGCCACCGACTGGAGGAGAAACCAGTAATTCTAACGCTGGAATCACTGCCCAATTATGGTTATGGAATAACCTAAATAAATTAGGTGTAGTTTTTGATTCTTCTGGAGGATTTAAACTACCGAATGGGGCTGATCGCTCTCCCGATGCTGCTTGGATACCTTTAGATAAATGGCAAGCTTTAACCCCGCACCAAAAGGAAAGATTTTTACCTCTATCTCCCGATTTTGTCATTGAATTAATGTCTCCTAGTGACAACATAGAAACTGCTAGGAAAAAAATGCAAGAATATTTAGATAATGGGACTCGTTTAGGTTGGTTAATCAATAGAAAAACTAGAGAAGTAGAAATTTATCGTCAAGGACAGGCAGTAGAAATTTTAACTAATCCAGAGAGTTTATCGGGGGAAAGTATTTTATCTCAATTTGTCTTAGAACTTGATAGTATTTGGTAATTCTATAATCCTATAAAAGAGAATCTATGATGACAGTAGTAGAAATTAAATTTGAATCTTGGCAACTCAGCGATGAACAGTTTTTTCAACTTTGTCAGGATAACCGAGATTTACGTTTGGAACGCAACGCAAAAGGAGATTTAATTATTATGCCACCGACTGGAGGAGAAACCGGTAATTCTAACGCTGGAATCACTGCCCAATTATGGTTATGGAATAACCTAAATAAATTAGGTGTAGTTTTTGATTCTTCCACAGGATTTAAACTACCGAATGGGGCCGATCGCTCTCCCGATGCTGCTTGGATACCTTTAGATAAATGGCAAGCTTTAACCCCGCAACAAAAGGAAAGATTTTTACCTCTATCTCCCGATTTTGTCATTGAATTAATGTCTCCTAGTGACAACATAGAAACTGCTAGAAAAAAAATGCAGGAATATTTAGATAATGGGACTCGTTTAGGTTGGTTAATCAATAGAAAAACTAGAGAAGTAGAAATTTATCGTCAAGGACAGGCAGTAGAAATTTTAACTAATCCAGAGAGTTTATCGGGGGAAAATATTCTGCCAGAATTTAGTTTAAATCTTACTTTGATTTGGTAAATCAGAGGTAGTGATTGCCGTTTAAAGCTTGGCTTTGTTAGGCATTATATTCATCGATAAAATACGAAACTTTAGTTTTAAGGAAGATAGTCATAATCAAGGATTTCTGCAAGGGTAAAGGGTGATTCAATCGGGAATAAATCAGCAGCAAGTTGATACTTTCTGACAGTATCTTCTCTGGCTGCTTGGTAACAATCTATCCAGATTTCAGGAATCAATCTTCTCAGACTTGGACTCTCTTTTAATAAGCGTTGAACTTGTCGGCGTTGTTCAACAACTGTGCTGCGCCACCCTTGAGCATTTGTTTCCTTTTCAGTTAGCCAGTAAGTCAATTTAAGCAGATGTTCGGCAATGACGGTTAAGCGACTTTCTAGTTCTCGTTTTTCACTCCTTCCCATCGTTTCAATTTCTTCGATTAAATTTTCCAAGTCTAATTTTTCAAAACGATGTTCTTTGAGTAAATTAGCGGTTTCTTGTAACCATCGGTAGAAATCTTTTTGATAAAGACTTTTACCCGAGGAGACTAAAGACTTTTCGATGCTCATTTGATGATGACCTAGAAATATGATAGAGCAATCGGCGATTCTTACCACTGTTGCCTCTTGCCTGTTGCCTCTTGCCTGACTTCTGCCAGAAGTCTAATATCGCAGGATTACTCCTGAAAACATCAGAGCTTTAAATTTAAGCTAAAATTGGGTAAAACATCTTCACCCGATAAATCAGTGGGATTTTCTAAGATATCTACTTCCTTTCCTTGACGATAAATTTCAACTTGCCGATTCTGGGGATCGATTAACCAGCCTAACCTTGCCCCATTTTCCCTATATTCGAGCAGTTTTTTCTGTAATTTGTCAAGACTATCAGATTCAGACCGTAATTCCACCACAAAATCGGGACAGAGGGGAATAAATCCCTTTTTCTGCTTAGGAGTTAAAGATTCCCAGCGTTCTCGACTCACCCAAGATAGATCAGGAGAACGAATCGCCCCATTTGGCAGTATAAATCCGGTGGAAGAGTCAAACCCGACTCCTAAAGCTTCATTTTCTTCGCACCAGCGAAACAATTGTCCTGTTATACGAAAATTTCGCTGTCCTGATTCGCCACCTGTCGGGGGATTCACGATTAATTCTCCTTGGGCTGTACGTTCTAATTTTAAGTCCCGGTTGACCACAGCAAGGGCTTCAAACTGTTCAAGGGTGATAGAGAGAGCGATCGCCCTAGGAATTTCTAAGGAGAGGGTTTCGGGTGAGGTAGTAACTGCTAACATAATCCTTTGATCAGGTGCAACTCATATATACTATTAAAGATTATTTGTCAAGTTTTTGCTCAGACTTCTTGAGCTTGCGCTAACCAAATTCTCTATTTTTTGGGGAAGTTTCCACCTCGATCGGGCGGGTTCAATAAATAACAGGTTATAATAGCGGATAATTAACTAAATTTACCTAAAAACCATCGATCGTGTTCTACGCTATTGATTTCGGAACCAGTAATACCGTCATTACTCGTTGGAATGGGGCAACAAATAGGGCCGAAACCGTCAAATTATCGGAGTTATCCCAACAAATAGCCGACAATCCCCCCCTAATTCCCAGTTTACTCTATATTAAATCAGCCAATCCCCTGCAAGTAATTGCCGGTCAAGCAGTGCGCGATCAGGGTTTAGATATCGATCGAGATCCGCGTTTTTTTCGTCGCTTTAAACGAGGTATCGGCGCAAAAATTCAAGGATTTTTACCGGAATTAGAGGAAACTGTCCTCAGTTTCGAGGGGGTTGGCCAATGGTTTCTCGATAGCATCATCGACCACTTAAAAAACACCACCCCAGAAACCCCCCAATCTCTAGTTTTAACCGTCCCCGTCGATAGTTTTGAAAGTTACCGCAATTGGTTAAGCAATGTTTGTCAGGGATGGGAAATCGAACAAATTCGACTAATTGATGAACCCACGGCCGCCGCTTTGGGTTATGGAACCACTGGGGATCAAGTGATTTTAGTGGTAGATTTTGGCGGTGGCACCCTCGATCTTTCTTTGGTACAATTAGATTTAGATAATCCTCAAAAAAATCAAGGTTTTATTCTCAAGTGGGGAGAAAAACTTTTAGGCAATAATTCCGCCCAAAAAACTAAACTAGCCAGAGTTTTAGCCAAGGCGGGGACAAATTTAGGGGGGTCAGATATCGACGATTGGATTGTCGATTATTTTGCCCAAAAGCAATCTTTAGGGAAAACTTCCTTGACTACTCGTCTAGCAGAAAGATTAAAGATTAAACTTTCTTCCCAATTAACCGCCGAGGAAGTATATTTTGATGAGGAAAATTTCGAGAGTTACGAGTTAAGCTTAGATCGAGAACAATTGACCGATATTCTCCAACAACAAAACTTTTTTAATCAATTAGATGATTTAATGACGGGAGTTTTGCAACAGGGAAGACGCAATGGAATTGAAGTTAGCGATATCGATGCGGTGTTATTAGTCGGGGGAACCGTACAAATTCCGGTGGTAAAAGATTGGGTGCGACAGTATTTTGATAGTAGTAAAATTAAAGAGGATCGACCCTTTGAAGCGATCGCTTTAGGAGCGTTACAATTAGCCCAAGGTTATCAAGTCAAAGATTTTCTCTATCATAGCTACGGGATTCGTTACTGGAATCGTCGCAAAAATGCCCACGCTTGGCATCCAATTATTAACTCCGGACAACCCTATCCTATGGAAAAACCCGTGGAATTAGTCCTAGGTGCTTCCGTGGACAATCAACCCAGCATTGAGTTAATTATCGGCGAATTAGGCACAGAAAGGGGGGCAATGGAGGTCTATTTTGATGGTGATAAATTAATCACTCGTTCCCTCGGTAATGGAGAAACTAGCGTCCAACCCTTAAATGATCGCGAGGGGGCCCGATCAATCGCTAAACTCGATCCTTTAGGTTTTCGGGGTAAAGATCGCATTAAAGTGCAGTTCTGGATTGATGATCAGTGTTTCCTGCGGATTAATGTGGAAGATTTACTCAGTCAAGAATTGTTACTAAACAATCAAATTGTCACCAAATTAAGCTAGACTTGGCTTCAGTCAAAAATCAAGTGCAGACTCATAGTAAGTTTGCACTGATATTATCGCAGTATTCTGTTTTACCGGTGGCTTTATCGACTGTGATCGCGCACGGGGATCGGGATCAGTTCGGGTTCGGGTTCGGGTTCCGGACCAAAAACACTCTCAATCAGTTTGCGCGCCCATTCTCTCAACTTGTCTATCACTTCATCTAAATAGTCCATTGACCAAATGGCTCCTTTGAGATACTAGCTATGAGTTTTCGTCGATTGATCCCCGCAACAGCTTGATTCTAGAGAATTTTAACTAATTTTCATCGTTTGGCTGTTCAATCTGACGAACGGGGGAATCTATATCTTGTATTTATATTAAGCTTAACATAAGTTCTTAGTCTGAGTATATATTCTTGGCAATTCTTTTTTAAGATATTATTAATAAATTCCTGCGTAGGCGATCAAGAGCGGTATAAGCACTAATCTGGCGAATAGTCAAGCGATCTCGATTTTCTCCGAAACGATGCTCTGATACGGTAACATTTCCCTGAGGATCGGCTAAACCGATATAAACTAGACCCACGGGTTTTGTCTCGCTGCCTCCTCCTGGTCCGGCAATACCCGTGATACTGATCCCCCAATCCGTAGCGAGGCGTTTTCGCACCCCTAGGGCCATCTGTTGGGCAACAATGGCACTGACAGCCCCGACATTATTTAAATCCCGCTCATTTACGTCTAAGAGGGCAACTTTTACCCGATTATCGTAGGAAATAACCCCACCCCAAAAATAATCGGAACTGCCGGCGATTTGGGTGATAATTTCCCCTAATCCTCCTCCGGTACAGGATTCTGCCACACTCAAAGTTTGTTTTTGTCGCCGCAACAGTTCCCCCACTACCGAGGGTAAAGTATCATCATCGGCCCCAAAATAATCTAATCCGGCGATTTCCTTAATTTCCGTCGCTACCGGTTCAATTACCTGCAAAGCAGCCTCTAAAGAAGGGGCTTTGGTCGCAATTCGCAAACGCACTTCGCCTAAACCAGCATAGGGGGCAACGGTGGGGTTAGTCAGATCAAATAAATGGACAACTTTTTCTGCTAAAGCTGACTCACCGATACCGCGAAATTTCAGAGAACGACTATAAATCCTCTCTTTGCCCCATCCTTGACTTTCTAGGTAAGGAATCGCCGTTTCTACCCACATTCTCTTCATTTCTGAGGGTACTCCGGGGAAAGTGAGAATAGTCAGGTTAGTCTGTGGTTGCCAGATCATGCCGGGGGCGGTTCCCGTTGGATTTGGCAAAAAATCGGCTCCCACGGGTATTAAAGCCTGTTTACTGTTACTAGGAGGCATTTCTCGCCCTAAACTCGTAAATTTAGCCTCGATTTCTGCTAAAATCTCTTTATCTTCTCTAAGGGGCGTTTGGAAAAAATCGGCGATTGTTTCTGTGGTTAAATCGTCGGGAGTAGGTCCCAGTCCCCCGGTAAAAATTAAAATTGAGGAACGTTCTCGGGCAATAGCGATCGCTTTTTTCAGTCTTTCTACATTATCCCCCACCACCGTTTGATAATAATGGGGAATGCCTAATTTTGCCAATTCTAGGGCTAAATATTGGGCGTTAGTATTAACTATATCCCCTAATAATAATTCCGTTCCTACACAAATAATTTCAGCGGCCATAATTTTTGACAATTAGCTTAAGATTTTCAATTTTGATCATTAACTGATTTCCTGTCACCATCGTTCGATCGGGTTTCGGTAACGATGGTACTGGAAGTTAACAATATCAGTGCGCTCCCACATTATACCAGTAAGCTATCAACAATCAGAGTCTTGTATATTAAATATCACTTTGTTGCTGAACAGCCCATATCTGATTTAGCAAACATAAAATCAGCGTATTATTCCCTTATATAACAATAATTGATCATAATCAAGCATAACAAAGTATGGCCGAGCATCACCTCTTCCTTACTGCCATGACAAACCACACCAAAATCATCTAAAATCAAAATGTCCACTAAATAATAAAATTCTATGACTCGCTGGTTTAATATTGCCGGTCCCTGTAAAGACGATATCCACTATATGCTCTCTCCCACAGTACGATTACCAGATTTAGAGGAGCTAATTCAACAACGTAGTTACTTTGTCCTACACGCACCACGACAAACAGGGAAAACCACCGCAATGTTAGCCCTAGCAAAACAACTTACCGACACCGGAAATTATGCCGCAGTCATGGTATCAGTGGAAGTAGGAAGTGCATTTAATCATGATCCTACTGCCGCAGAATTGGCAATTTTAGGGGCATGGTATGATACAATAAATATCCGTTTACCCAAAGAATTGCAACCAGCTGCTAAACAATGGCAACAGGAACAACCAGGAAGCAGAATTAAGGCTTTTTTATCAGATTGGGCAACATCCTTAAACCGCCCTTTAGTATTATTTATAGATGAAATTGATTCTTTACAAGACCAAACATTAATATCGGTTTTACGACAGTTAAGAGATGGTTTTCCTAACCGTCCAGAAAATTTCCCGACCTCCGTAGGATTAATTGGTTTACGAGATGTGAGAGATTATAAAGTAGCATCTGGTGGTAGTTACAGATTAAATACTTCTAGTCCTTTTAATATCAAAGTTGCTTCTCTGACTATGCGAAATTTTAATCTTGCAGAAGTAGGAGAATTATATCAACAGCATACAGCAGCAACTGGACAAATTTTCACACCAGAAGCTATAGAAACAGCATTTTATTTAACCCAAGGACAACCTTGGCTAGTCAATGCTTTAGCTAAAGAAATTGTAGAAAAAATGGTAAAAGATAGAAATATTACTATTACCAAAAAACACATTTTAACAGCTAAAGAAATATTAATTGCACGTCAAGATACTCATTTAGATAGTTTAGCGGAAAAACTCAGGGAAAAACGAGTTAAAAATATTATTGAACCGATTTTAGCAGGGCAAACCTTACCCGATACCCTAGCAGATGATCGCCAATATTTAATAGATTTAGGATTATTAAGACGTGATCCGATGGGGGGATTAGTTATTTCTAACCCCAT
>NZ_JADBTX010000025.1:0-4051 GCF_020245945.1 Microcystis sp. M015S2 | reverse complement strand
GTTTGAATTGTTCATCTGATAAGTTTTGATAATCCATAATTTTGCTAATAAACATAGCAAAATTATAGATGATTTCCTGACCTAAGATCACATTTTATTCTTTTTTCCACTTCAATCTAAGAATTGAGAAAAAAGCAAAACATTATATTATACCATAAAAAAATTATGCAAGAGGTCTAATATCCAAATAAATGGCTATTGGGGGAATGATAATATCACCGGTAGCACTGGTAATGATGTCATTATTGATGGCGGTGGTGATGACATTCTTAACGGAGGATTAGGGTCAGATCAACTAACGGGAGGTGAAGGTCGGGACCGTTTTATCTTCAATACCGTTGATGAAATCGGTCAAGGCGCAAACCAAGACAAAATCCTTGATTTTAATACTGGTCTTGATACTATTGACATCTCTGGCATCGATGCCAACTCCCTCAGCGTTGGTAATCAGAGTTTCACGTTTATCGGTAACTCGGATTTTTCAGGTCAAGCGGGACAACTGCGCTTTGACGGCGGTCTCCTTTGCGGGGATACCAACGGCGATGCAGTCAGCGACTTTCAATTGGCGATCGCTGGAGTGTATAGTTTACCTGTTACCAATATAGTGCTGTGACATCCTCTGGTTTGAGGCAATAAGCTCTCACTGCATTTAACTGAGTGTCAGCAGAATTCCCTCGCTTTTAGCGATGGGATGAATGCTGACTTTGTATATAGACATAATTCAAAGTTCCAATTTCCCTATTCATCGATTAAAACGCTGATGTCTTCATTGGTTCCCGTTAAAATATAAATAATTTTGAGTCGGCTATCATAGCGGAATAGGTATATCGGTTGGTAGAGAAAAGATAAGCAACTGACAGATAAAGATAGCGGTATTTTTCTATCAAGGAAAAGTTTTGTAAATTTCTCTACGATGTGCGACTCGTTGACAGATGATGGTTTGATTGGGTTTATCAATAGTCAGTCCAATCCTATAATCTGCAACTCTAATTTTATATTTATCTTTATGTCCTTTCATTTTATCGAGATAGCCTAATTCAAAAGGATTGTCAGTTTCTAACTCGGAAAATACGATCAACTCAACGCGAGATTGTATGTCTTTTGGCAAGGAGGTTAATTCTTTTAAAAATCTCTTGTTATATTCAACCTTCCACATTTTTGTTTTTAAGAGATTCTAAATATTGTAAGGCTTTTTCTTTGTCTAGGATTTGATCATTTTCAACTTCTTCGATGAGTTTTCCTAGTCCGTAATCCTCTAGGATTTCTTCGATTTTTTCAAATTCAGCAATGGGAATCTGAACAGCAATCGGCTTTTGATCTTTGTCTAATACATAGCTTTTGTTAATTTCTAGCATTTGGATTTCCTCTAAAAGTTCTCTAGATTATTATTGATAAATCAAGTAAAACCTCACTCATTATTTTCAAGTTTGCTCTCTAGGGATTCTAGATCTGATAACTGCGGTGGATGATTAGCATTCCATGCGAGAGCTTGATCTAATTTTTCTCGAAAAGGCGATCGATTTATCCAGTCTTCGTTTACGGGAGAGCGATCGAGTAAATTTTGATAAAACTCATTCCACAGTTGACCCCATTCTTTTAGATCGATAACAACTGCTGTTTTTTCTCCTGTTTCATCGACAATATACTGAATACCTTTCATGATTTAAATTGTTGTGAGATGGATATTAACTAATAACTATATTTGAATCGATGCACGAGAAGATATGGATTTTGCAAGTTCTTGTCTAGCATCTTCCGATAGAGAACAACCAAAATCTAGAATCTCGATCAAAACTAACTGATCGTCCTCGGAATAATGTAATATTGTTTTCTCTTCCTCCTCTGCGTAAGCAATTGGATTATTGTTTAACTCAATTAATAAAGCATCCACATCTGAGCTATAGTGTATCTTGTTCATATCGGGATATCCTACCGGGGTAAAGGGTGATGATTAAGAAAAAAGCACTGAATTCTCGATAAACTACTCGAATCACTAAATTATCATTGAACTTTTTTTGTGCGATTCGCTTGTTGTCTTCAGAGATTTCTATTTTATCAGGAAATTGTACAGTTTCGAGGATAAATTCAGGAGTGATAAAAATTCCACGAGCGGATAGCAAATTCAATTTGATTCTAGAATGCTCACTAAATCGAACTTCTTTCATTTATCCAACCAATATTATATCGCCAACCTGTAACAGGAATCGAAACCCTATCAATTTTTTCGATAATAATCGCATAACGCACGATTTCTATTTCTCAATTATTTGATTTAATTTTTCTTTGAAAATTGTTTCTATTTCTTTATAGGACATCGTTTGAGGTGCGGGATATTTAAAACCGTCTTTTTTTCGGCTTAATAATACTTCTAGTGCTTCCCTAAAAATAGCTTCTTCATTTCGATGTTCCGAAAGATACTGACGGAGTTCTGCGTTAGTCATTTCCGAAGGTGATTTTTTCATAATTCAAAGTCCCAATTTCCCTATTCATCGATTAAAATGCTGATGTCTTCATTGGTTCCCGCTAAAATATAAATAACTTTGAGTCGGCTATCATAGCGGAATAGGTATATCGGTTGGTAGAAAAAAGATAAGCAACTGACAAATAAAGATAGCGGTATCTTTCTTTTAGGTGTTATATTCTACAAGTCCTCGCGGGGAAAAATACGCAAAATGTCACGAG
Source organism: Microcystis sp. M015S2 (assembly GCF_020245945.1). NCBI lineage: Bacteria > Bacillati > Cyanobacteriota > Cyanophyceae > Chroococcales > Microcystaceae > Microcystis > Microcystis sp. M015S2. The sequence continues at coordinate 1,369 of NZ_JADBTX010000025.1, read as the reverse complement.
CAAAACGAGAACTAATCCCAGGTTATTCCTATCATATAACCATTCGCTGTAATAACCGAGAATTTCGCCTCACCCGTCTAGAATGCCGACAGGTGTTACTCTACGCTATCAAAAAAGCGATCGAGAAGTACGGATTCAAACTCTACGCGCTCTGTGTGATGAGTAACCATATTCACTATCTCATCGAACCGAAAGACGCAGAAGACTTGCCCAAAATCATGCACTGGTTGAACTGGTACACCGCCATGTGTTTTAACCGAATGCTGAATCGAACTGGTCACTTCTGGGAGAAACGCTATCACAGTAGCGGCTTTCCCACCACGGATACTAAGCGAGCGCTGAATACCCTACGCTATATTCACGCCAATCCGAAGGCTGCGGGAGTCCAAGTCGGATTCTTCTACGATTTTAGCGATTACGGGGTCTATGACCGACTCGGAGACGATGGCTTAACCACTTGGCATCCTGCGTTTTTGAGTCTGGGGGAAACCCTAGAGGAATGCGCGGCCAAATATCGCGGATTCTGCAAAAAATACCGGCCGCGACCGAAGCCGGAAACCCGCAACCACTGGGGAAGTAAGCTACTCGCGGGGATAAAGCCGAAGAAAAGGTCTAAAAAATCCTCTCCAGGCCAATTGTCTCTCTGGGAGGATTGGGAGGAAGTCACCCCAGAAATTCTCGCGGTGGCGGATCAGTTCGTTTTTGCCAACGCCTACAACCCCCGCGTCGCCGGGGACATACTACAATCCTGTCGCGGACAGGACGCGGGGCCTGGGTGACAGGTATCGAAAACCCAGAACCCGCATGGCTTCGTGGAAAACCAACCCGATACAATTCTTAAAAATTGGCTGTAACCTTTATATGTTACATTTTACAAGTCTCGACGCGAGAGAAGAGAGTAATCCACTCCCCCACCACTACTCCCTCCTGGGAGGTGTCCTAGGGGTGCTTTTAGGTCAAAAGTAACATCTTTGTAGTATATCCAGCTTTTATTCACTCGCCAGCCTACCCTATCTCCTAAAGCGTTCCAAACTCTTTCATTATACTGCCGCGTCCCACCAAGTTCGCGGTAGATTTTCGCCTGCACGGAAAAACCAAAGCGACCGCCACTATATTTCACCCATAATTGGTCAATGGTTCGCAAATCCTCGCAGGGAAAATTATCGATATTCTCTTCCCGTAGCCATCCCTCACTCGTGCGGTTGGCAGCCTGTAGCATCACGTTGGTGGTTTCCTCGTCCGCTTGCTTCCATTGCTGCCGTTTTAATAAATCTTCTAATTTCCGATAATCGATTCCTTTGGCACTTTTAAGTTCGATTTCTGGCGGTGACGCGGGTTTCGGGGTTTCTGTTATCGTTTTCGCCGACTC
>NZ_JADBTX010000024.1:0-27446 GCF_020245945.1 Microcystis sp. M015S2 | reverse complement strand
GTTCGATAGCTGGAATGTATATCTATCGTTGCTAATTCAATTTTACTTAAAAAATATGAGGCAATTAAAATAATTTTTATTCGGGTAGATTCCTTAACTAGAAAGACTTTTGGTCTTGAGATAATATTAGGTCGAGGTCTAATCCGGTTATTAAAGACTGATTATCTATTGCCCCTTTTGCCTTTTGCAAGAGTGCCTTTTGCCTGTCCTGATATGTAAGCCTATACTCAACAGATTTACTATTAAGCGATACTACTGCGCTTTCTCGCTTCTTTATAAGATGTTCCCACATCCTGTAAACCGACTTTAATCATCTGTTGTTCCAAAAGGGCAAAAAAACGCAAGCGATCGCCACCTTTAATCACTGCTAAATTGTGCGCTTCCGCTAAGGCGATCGGATAACCATAACCTTTTAACACCTGGGCTAGTAAAATACTCAAAGAGCGATCGAGTAATTCTCGCTCCTCTACCACCCAAGCAGGAACTTCTACCCTAGCGATTTCCGTCCCCACATGGAGATAACAGAAGTAAATGCGATGCTCATCCCCATAAAGATCGAGGATTTTCAAAGAACTGCGCCAAAAAGGACTTCTTTGTCCCGGTTCCAATAAATAACCCCAGAGAGAAGCATCCCGGAGAGGATCGACGACGCGACAAGGGGTTTTTTCTGGGTCTAAATCACCGCAATTGATCAAGCAATTGGGAGTATCATGGGGACAAGATTGTAAACGCAGGAAATTTAAGCCTTCCGTGCTACGAGAAGCACTAATATAACCCATAAGCGGGATTCTAGCTGATTTTAAATCGTCCCAAGACTGAAAAATCGGTGGCAAAATTAAATCTTTTGCTTCCGGGGGGAGACTATCGATAAACCAATAGATCAAAGAACCATCCACGAGGGCTAAATTTGGTTCATAATGGGCCCCGGGGGGTTTTACCCAACGAGTAGCCATTTCTGCTAACATTTGGCTTTCTAATACCGTCCGACGATAACTCATCCACTCATCGACGCGAATACCCCACTGTTTAGAAATGTAGAGGTCTTCTGATTTGTAATAGACTTCGGGAATGCTATCGAGGAGAGGGTGCAAATTTTGACCATAGTGCAACATGATCCTACCGATGTTAATTAGATAACAGTAGGCGATTTCGTGGTGAGAAGGGGCAATTTGGGAACCATCCGTGGCAAAAACGCTATGACTTTCGGGAGGGGGAAGGATACTAACGCGGGTGTCGAGAGGTTCGATCGGTAGCGCTACGGAGAAAATTAGGCGATCGTGCCAGTTATGATAGAGTTCTAGCAGTTTTTCCTGTTGCTGTTGAGCCTGTTCTAAAAGAATTTTAGCCCGTTGCACTCGCTCGCGACTAGCTGCCACTTCCTGTTGAAAATGTTGACTAATCCCTGGCATTTTTGCCGCTAATTTGGCAAGATCGAGCATAACTATCCTCTCCCTGACTTTTTTTGATGTTATCGCAATTTCCTGTCTCTAATGCTAATTTTGTCAATTATTGCCAAATTTATCCATAATACCTGCAGTTGCGTCCTTTCCTATCACAGCGATCAAGATTTTGTTATCTAACCAAAAAGACAATCTCTAACATCTAAACCGGAGAAAAGCACAATCGCGTACTTGACAACAAGAGCAACAATTTGCTATAATGACCTTTTGTCAACGATTTGACCTTCGGTAATAGGAGTTCAGAGTAACCTTAGATACAGCCCTATCATGCCCACCATTCAGCAATTAATACGCGACGAAAGATCCAAAGCGAAAAGAAAAACCAAATCTCCCGCCCTCAAACAATGCCCCCAACGTCGGGGAGTTTGTACAAGAGTATATACCACCACACCGAAAAAACCCAACTCAGCCCTACGGAAAGTCGCTAGGGTACGTTTGACATCTGGATTTGAGGTGACAGCCTACATCCCGGGCATCGGTCATAACCTGCAAGAACACTCGGTCGTCCTCATTCGCGGCGGTCGGGTCAAAGATCTACCCGGAGTCAGATATCACATCATTCGCGGCACCCTCGATGCCACCGGGGTGAAAAACCGTCAAAAGGCGCGGTCTAAGTACGGAACCAAACGCCCCAAACCCGCCGCTAAATAAACAGGGAATTGATTAACCAAAAAAATACTCCCACCGAGTCGGTCAAAGTTAACCCAAGAGACTGAAAACTCGCAGGAGAGGGTTTGAGATGGGCTGTAATCATCCGACTGTCAAGCAAAAGTTAAAGTTAACCTAGAAAATTCAGGAATATTCCGATGTCTCGCCGTAAAAACGTCAAAAAACGTCCTATTCCCCCCGATCCCGTTTACAATAGCTGTTTAGTCAGCATGACCATCCGCCGGATCATGCGATCAGGCAAAAAATCCTTGGCCGCTAATATCGTTTACGATGCCCTGAAAACCGTCGGCGAACGTACCGGTCAAGAACCCCTAGAAGTATTTGAAAAAGCCGTTAAAAACGCCACTCCCCTAGTGGAAGTGAAAGCCCGCCGGGTCGGTGGAGCCACCTATCAAGTACCGATGGAAGTACGGAGCAATCGTGGTAGTACGTTGGCACTACGCTGGTTAGTCCATTATGCTCGGACTAGAGGCGGCAAAACCATGGCTGGTAAACTAGCTAACGAGATCATGGATGCGGCCAATGAAACTGGCGGCACGATCAAAAAACGGGAAGAAACCCACCGGATGGCAGAGGCAAACAAAGCCTTTGCCCACTATCGTTACTAAGAAAGATACTTTAAAGATACTTTAAGGGCGGTGGACTACACCGCTGCCGCCAAAAAACTGTCAAGAAAAGTATAGAATTGTAAATAGTGTAAAAAATCCTAGAACAAAATCCCATCACTGGCAAGCAAAGCAAGGAGGTTGCTGTGGCACGGACTATCCCGCTAGAGAGAGTGCGAAACATCGGAATCGCCGCTCATATAGACGCGGGCAAAACAACGACAACAGAAAGAATCCTGTTCTACACGGGAGTCGCTCATAAACTGGGCGAAGTCCACGACGGAACGGCAATTACCGACTGGATGGAACAGGAACGGGAGCGAGGAATCACCATCACCGCCGCCGCCATCAGTACCAGTTGGCAAGATCATCGCATCAACATCATTGATACCCCTGGCCACGTCGATTTCACCATTGAAGTGGAACGTTCCATGCGGGTACTCGATGGAGTAGTGGCGGTTTTCTGCTCTGTTGGTGGTGTACAACCCCAATCGGAAACCGTCTGGAGACAAGCCGATCGGTACAAAGTACCCCGGATTGCCTTTGTCAACAAAATGGACAGAACGGGAGCGAATTTCTTCAAAGTTTACGAACAATTAAGAGATCGCCTCAGAACTAACGCCGTTCCCATCCAAATGCCGATCGGCGCGGAAAGCGAACTGAGCGGGATCATCGATCTCGTCAAGATGCGCGCCTATATATATAAGGACGATCTAGGGAAAGACATAGAAGAAACCGACATTCCCGAAGACTTATTGAAAAAGGCCGAAGAATTCCGCCTGCAGCTGGTGGAGGCTGTAGCGGAAGCCGATGAAGAACTCCTAGAAAAATATCTAGAAGGTGAAGAACTCACCGAAGCCGAAATCAAACGCGGTCTCAGAGAAGGGACGATTGCAGGTACAATTGTTCCCGTCCTCTGCGGGTCGGCTTTCAAAAACAAAGGGGTACAACTGCTCCTCGATGCCGTTGTCGATTATCTGCCCTCACCCTCGGAAGTAGCCGCCGTTAAAGGGATTCTCCCCGATGGTAGCGAGGCAATCCGGGAGGCCAAGGACGATGCGCCCTTCTCGGCCCTCGCCTTCAAAATCATGGCCGATCCCTTCGGTCGTTTAACCTTCCTGCGGGTCTATTCCGGTGTGTTAGCCAAAGGCAGCTACGCCTACAACTCCACCAAAGGAACCAAAGAACGGATCGCTCGCCTGATCGTCCTCAAATCCAACGAACGGATCGAAGTGGATGAACTGCGCGCCGGAGACCTAGGAGCAGCGATCGGGCTGAAAAACACCATTACCGGGGATACCCTCTGTGATGAGAAGAACCCGATTATCCTAGAATCCCTCTTTATCCCCGAACCGGTTATCTCCGTGGCGGTGGAACCGAAAACCAAACAGGACATCGAGAAACTCAGCAAAGCTCTGCAAGCTCTCTCCGATGAAGATCCCACCTTCCGGGTCAAAGTTGATCCCGAAACCAATCAAACGGTAATCGCCGGGATGGGAGAACTGCACTTGGAAATCCTCGTCGATCGAATGCTCCGGGAATACAAAGTCGAAGCGACGGTGGGTGCTCCCCAAGTTGCCTATCGGGAAACTGTGCGGAAACCCGTACGGGCCGAGGGTAAATTTATCCGTCAAAGTGGCGGTAAAGGACAGTACGGCCACGTCGTCATTGAACTCGAACCGGGTGAACCGGGGTCTGGCTTTGTCTTCGTCTCCAAAATTGTCGGCGGTGCTATCCCCAAAGAATACATCAACCCGTCAGAACAAGGGATGAAAGAAGCTTGCGAATCGGGGATCGTTGCGGGTTATCCCGTTATCGACCTGAAAGCAACCCTGGTAGATGGTTCTTTCCACGATGTGGACTCCTCCGAGATGGCCTTTAAGATTGCCGGTTCCATGGCGATCAAGGAAGCGGTGATGAAAGCTACCCCCGTTCTCCTAGAACCGATGATGAAGGTCGAGGTGGAAGTACCCGAAGACTTCATCGGTAACGTCATCGGTGATCTTAACTCTCGTCGGGGACAAATCGACGGTCAAGAAACCGAGGCCGGCATCGCCAAAGTCTCCGCTAAAGTTCCCTTAGCGGAAATGTTTGGTTACGCCACTGATATTCGCTCCAAAACCCAAGGACGGGGCATCTTCACCATGGAATTTAGCCATTACGAAGAAGTCCCCCGCAACGTGGCCGAGGCGATTATCGCCAAAAGTAAGGGGAACGGCTAATCAGTAATCCAGTGACCGGTGAGCAGTGAAGACAAACCGATCATTTAAATTTGATCGGTCAACCCTAATAACTGCTAACTTAAAACTGATCTCTGGTGACTGATTACTGTTCACCCACCTGAAGAAGAAAAAAAAACAAAGGAACAGAAAGTAAATGGCACGCGCTAAATTTGAACGGACGAAACCCCACGTTAACATCGGCACGATCGGTCACGTTGACCACGGCAAAACTACCCTCACCGCCGCTATCACGATGACCCTAGCGGCTCTGGGTAATGCCCAAGCTAAAAAATACGATGAAATCGATGCCGCTCCCGAAGAAAAGGCTCGCGGGATCACCATCAACACCGCTCACGTTGAGTACGAAACCGCCAGTCGCCACTATGCACACGTGGACTGCCCCGGCCACGCGGACTATGTAAAAAACATGATCACCGGTGCGGCACAGATGGACGGTGGTATTCTCGTGGTCTCGGCCGCTGATGGCCCGATGCCCCAAACCCGGGAACATATCCTGCTGGCTCGTCAGGTGGGTGTACCTAACCTGGTGGTCTTCCTCAACAAAAAAGATATGGTGGACGATGAGGAGTTACTGGAACTCGTAGAACTGGAAGTACGCGAACTTCTCACCAGTTACGACTTTGCTGGCGACGATATCCCCATTATTGCTGGTTCTGCTAAAGAAGCCCTCGAGTACATGACCAAAAACCCCAAAGCCCAAAAAGGCGATAACGAGTGGGTAGATGCGATTTATGAATTAATGGACGCGGTGGATAGCTATATTCCCACTCCTGAACGGGCGATCGATAAACCCTTCCTGATGGCGGTGGAAGACGTATTCTCGATTACTGGTCGGGGGACGGTGGCTACCGGTCGCATCGAACGCGGTAAGGTAAAAGTGGGTGATAACGTGGAATTGGTCGGGATCAGAGAAACTCGCCCCACCACCGTTACTGGGATCGAAATGTTCAAGAAAAGTCTTGAAGAAGGAATGGCTGGCGATAACGCTGGTATCCTTCTGCGTGGTATCCAAAAAACCGACATTGAGCGTGGCATGGTTATCGCTAAACCAGGAACGATCAAACCCCACACCCAGTTTGAAGGTGAGGTGTATGTGTTAACTGCAGGAGAAGGTGGTCGTCACACTCCTTTCTTTAAAAACTATCGTCCTCAGTTCTATGTACGGACAACCGACGTAACTGGCACTATCCAAGACTACACTGCCGACGATGGCAGCACCGTAGAAATGGTCATGCCTGGAGACCGGATCAAAATGACTGTGGAACTGATCAACCCGATCGCTATTGAACAGGGTATGCGCTTCGCTATTCGCGAAGGTGGTCGCACCATCGGTTCTGGCGTTATCTCGAAAATTATCAAGTAGGCTAATCTACTAATTAACGGGGCAGTGAATTTAAAAGCTGCTCCGTTACTGTCTTTATCTCGTACCTTGACAATTGCAATAGGTGAAATTATGGCTACGTTACAACAACAGAAAATTCGCATTCGTTTGAAAGCTTTTGACCGGCGCTTACTCGATACTTCCTGTGAGAAGATTGTCGATACTGCCAATAGAACTAACGCCACGGCCATCGGACCGATTCCCCTACCGACCAAAAGAAAGATTTATTGTGTCCTGCGTTCCCCTCACGTTGACAAGGACTCCCGTGAACATTTTGAAACCCGCACCCATCGCCGCATTATTGATATTTACCAACCCTCTTCTAAGACAATCGATGCTTTGATGAAATTAGATTTACCCGCAGGGGTTGATATTGAAGTTAAATTGTAAAAAATGCCAAAAAGATGTTATCGCTAACATCTTTTTTTCTTAGAGACTCTTTGTCATGGTGTTTCTCGTCTAGTTTTTGTGGACGAGAATCGCCATTAGATACCCCAGCAGCCCATCAAGGTGGCGGTTGCTCTTTAAATATTGATACTATTGGGGATGCGAGAGGGTTTCAGGAAAATATAAGGCGTAATTCGGGTTGAATTGCGCCGATCGATCTCATTTTCGATCGCTTTTAATTTAGCTTGGAAAACCGCCAAAATCGGGTAAGTGCGTTGATCTGGGAAATCATTTCGGGATGGATAACCAAAACGGTTGAATTGAAAAGCTGTTAAAGTGTGCATAATTTCCAATTGATAAGTGGCCTGGGCCTGGGGGGGCAAAAGACGGAGAATATAATCCATATCCACCTCCTCAGATGCTTTGGGAGGAGATTGATAACCGGCTAGGGGAATATTCGCGCAAAAGGCGAGATAATCGTATTGAGAATAATTAACCGCCGCGTGTTGTGGTCCAGCAATAAAAATTATCTGGGTGACAACTTCGATTAATTTGGCTAAAGTGTCTAATTTTCCGTCAGAAACTAATTTTTTAATGCCTCCACCTTCAGGTGACATCAATTTTCGCACCCAAGCTTGTAATTCTGTATCCTCGTTTACATCCGCGTCGGAAGTATAGTAAAGACTTAGGTAATCTTTGACGTAGGTTTCCGTTGCTTGCCAAAGTAAGAGAGCATCGTCTCGGTAGGGGTAATCTGGTAGTCGGGAGGTATCATCGACTTGGCGGAAGGCTAATTGCTTGGGTAGGGTATAATCGGCGAAATTATCCAATCTTTGACGATAGGAAGTCTTAATTATCTCGATAGATGCTTCTAGCGTCCCCGCTAATAGACGATCAACGAATCCGCCTGGGCTAATTAACTCGCTCTCGGCTAAAGTATTAATAGCGAGGGTAAATTGAAAATGAGGTTTTAATAGAATTGCCAGAGGATGATTGAGTGCTAACTCGGTAGCTGTGGCTAAAACAAAAGCTTCCGCTACTAAATGGGTATGGCTGAGGTGACTAACTAATTCATGATGATTTCCGTCGGCAATTTGCACGAAAATCTTCGCCATTAACCAATTAAGTCCGTCATCGGGGGTATAGATGCGCTGATTAGGTACGGTCGGATCCTGATACAATTGAATGGCAACCGGTACTAATCCCCCTTGACCGCGTAAACCTCTAGCGCGCCAACAGAAAAGGACAAGAGGTGCTGTTGCGGTTTTCATACCCCTTTGATAACTGCCTAAAGTTAGGTTGTTTAGGGGGGCATAATCTGCTAGAAATAAGTTACCCTTAGCGGCTTCCGAGGCAATGGTTTTATCGGGTCCCATGGCTTTTTGGAAGATAGCATCGCTGACGGGGAAATTATCCGGTATGCTGCTAATCCCGCGGATGACCATGGGATTTAATCCCGCTAATCTTTGGTAGGCAAAACTTGTGTTAGATTGCCAAGTTTTAATACTTGTGGGTTTGGGAAGGAGAGGAAAAAGTTGTTCGTAATCTTCTAATTTGTCAAAGGGATCAAAGACATTTTCTATTTTCGTGGCCACGCTATTGGCAATTAAAGCACTCAAGCCTTTACGCAGCATTAATTGATAGGAAATAGAGAAATTTTCTTGGGCAGGTAAATCTTTGACGAGGGTGATACCACTAACGGAATCATAGATGTAGACTTGTTTTTGTCTTTGTAGTAATTCTTGTCGTTTGATAGAATCAGCATCATTTTGGGGTAGCGATGGTATCATCAAAGTAACTCCTTGTCTAAAAAATTAGAACTTAAAAAACTTAGTCTTTTTCCTGGCACTAATAGGCTAGTCAAAGTAAAGAATTACCTCCAACAAAAGGGTCTTTTGAGGCGAATTACAGGCTAGATATAGTGTCACCCACTAATATACCGGTAGAACCTGGTTAGATTGCAGAAATATCGCCTCTGTTTGTAAAACTTAATATATTAATTCTCTGACTGATGAGGTACAAAGTTACTGGTTTGAGGTTGGGGAGATTTTATCAGTGAACAGTAAACAGTGAACTGAAAACTCGCATCTATAACTGGTAACTGATTACTGATTACTGAAAAGGCTGACGGCTAGAATAACTGATTGCTAAACCGTTTGTAGGGGAAAACCTAAAGCTTCTCGTTGCTGTAAATACAATTGAGCAACCTGTCGCGCTAAATGGCGAATTCTGCCGATATAACGGGTTCTTTCAGCTACAGCAATCACACCTCTAGCATCGAGTAAATTAAAAGTATGGGAACATTTGAGAACATAATCTAGACTGGGAATCACCAGAGAGCGATCGATTAATTGTTTAGCTTCCTGTTCATATAAACTGAATAAACTAAATAACAACTCAGGATTAGAAGCCTCAAAATTGTAGGTACATTGTTCGATTTCATTTTGTAGAAAAATATCACCGTAGAGGATATTTTCATTCCATTGAATTTTATTAATTGCCTCCACATCTTGCAGATACATGGCTAATCTTTCTAAACCGTAGGTAATTTCGATCGCCACGGGACGACAATCGATACCCCCACACTGTTGAAAGTAGGTAAATTGGGTGATTTCCATACCATCTAACCACACTTCCCAACCCACACCCCAAGCGCCGAGGGTGGGAGATTCCCAGTTATCTTCCACGAAGCGAATATCGTGATCTTCTGGGTTAATTCCTAACACCCGGAGGGAGTCTAAATAGATTTCCTGAATATTATCGGGAGAGGGTTTAATTAGGACTTGATATTGATAGTAATGCTGAAAACGATTGGGATTTTCGCCATAACGGCCATCCGTAGGACGACGACAGGGTTCCACATAGGCAACGGCCCAAGGTTCCGGACCAATTGCCCTTAAAAAAGTATGGGGACTCATGGTTCCCGCACCTTTTTCGGTATCATAGGGTTGAGCAACTAAACAACCGCGATCAGACCAAAATTCATTTAATTTAGCGATAACAGCTTGGAAAGTTAGAGACATGGGAAAAAGTAAAAAAGCGGGTTAGGGGAATTATAAATTATGAATTATAAATTATAAATTATGAATTGGGAAGTGGGGAGCTTTTCAGTGATCAGTAAACAGTAAACTGATAACTGATAACTGACGGTTAAATTCATTGACTTAATTTTAACTGTAAGCGAAAGTGAACGGGGGTAGAAGATTGGGGGAGAATAACTAATTCATAAAATCCCTCTTCGGGTAATTGACCGGACCATTGCCGATCGCTAGACTTGTCTAAGAGAGTGACCTTGCCACTGGGAGAGTAGAAAGATAGTAAAACTTCGCCTTCCGTCTCTAAATTTAAGTCTAACCGATCACTGGAACGCAATTGTATTGCATAGGCTTTTCCTTGTCCCTCGCTGATAATTGCCTCGATCACTTCCTCTCCCCCCGCGTCTAAACTTTCGATCGCTTGGTAGGATAGGCCAGACTGTAAAGATTGTAACTGATTCCAGGCCAAACCACTCCACAATTGCCCTAGACTACTATCAAAATTTGGTCTTTCTGTCAATTCGGGAAATAGCTGAAAAAAGGCAGTATCAGTGAGTAAATTAAGGACTCTACTGCTTAATCGTAACTGATTCACTTGTTCTCGCCATTTTTCTCGCTGTTGCTCGTCGTAGCTACCTAATGCTTCTCTAGTGCCAGAATCGAGACGGTCTAAGCGATCGAGGATTTCTGCTGCTAAAATATCTCTTTGTTCCTGTTTCTGTTTTTCCTCTTTGATATTCCCATAGCGGAGGCTAAACAATTCATTGACGAGATTTTTAAAAAACTGACTATCAATTCCCAACTCCAGACGGCGCTTTCTCATCTCAGCTTTCCGTTGCCATGCCGGATCTGTGGCAGAATTAAAATTATTTTCTTCCGTGGCAAAAACGGGTTTAACGGTTTGGGGTTGATTGCTGTGTTTAACCCACTGTTTACCGATTAACCAGCCTATTGCCGCCGATAATAGCATCAAGAGGCAAAAAATAGCGATCCTGCTGGAACAGCCGAGAAAAACGGGCGATTTATTCCGAGAATTGGCGGCCATTGTCTCCTTAGACGATTTGGGGTTTTGATCTGTAAAGATGAGATTAACACAAATAATAGGCTAAGACGCATTTTAAGCACCTATCCTGAGATTAGCTGAATCTCACCCAACCCCTTTACTGTTGCCCCTTGTCCCGTCTCAACAAGCAGTTTAAATACAAGGACAGCTTATTATTCATAGCAGATAACCATGACTACGACTCAACCCCTATCCCCTAGCCAAACCGCCCGAAAAGATGAGATAATCTTCCCCAAGGGCGAATTTTGGAGTGATGAACCGCCATTGGAAAGTAATTTACATCTAACTCAGATTATTTTATTGATAAAATGCCTAGAATGGTTATGGCAAGATAGAGAAGATTACTTTGCAACCGGGAATTTAACCATCTACTACAGTCCCAATCAGAAAAAATCAGAATACTTTAGAGGACCCGACTTTTTTGTAGTATTGGGAACAACTAGAAACCAAAACCGGAAAAGTTGGGTAGTATGGCAAGAAGAGGGAAAATATCCTAATGTGATTATAGAAATCCTCTCAGAAAGTACCGCTAAGACTGATAGGGAAGAAAAGAAAGAAATTTATCAGAATACCTTTAGGACTCCTGATTATTTCTGGTTTGACCCCTATAGTTTAGAGTTTGAAGGATATACGTTAATTAGGGGAAAATATCAACCGATTGAACCCAATCAGCAAGGTTGGTTATGGAGTGAAGAATTGGGCTTATATTTAGGGATCTACGCTGATAAATTGCGTTATTTTAGTTCTAGGGGTCAGTTAATCCCAACACCTGAGGAAGCCGCTCTTCTGGAGAAACAGGCCAAAGAATCTGAACGTCAACAAAAAGAACTGGCTTTACAACAACAAGAACACGAACGTCAGCAAAAGGAATATGAAAGACAACAGAAAGAACTGGCTTTACAAAAAATTGAGCAATTAACGGCAAGATTAAGAGAATTAGGCATCAATCCTGATGAAAACCTGTAGGGGTGCAAGGTGGTCAGTGAGTTTATCGAACTGCTTGCACCCCCAACTCTCAGCCTGGAAATCAAAATTAACCTTGTTTCCTAACTTTAGAAGCCAAGGCGCCCAAACCTAACCCCAACATGGCGACAACAGCACTAGGTTCAGGGACAGCTACGGCTGTGTCCTCGGTTATAGTTAAAGTACCCAATGGTTGTTCAGCACCGTTTGTGTCGGGAGCACCAGGAGTAAAACCGAAAGAAGAAAAAACCACAATGTCACCAGGAACGCCTTGTGCAGGGCCAAAGGCAACTGTTTGATTGAGACCTGTATCGCCAAACACAATATCTGTCACTGAATTATCCAGACTAACCAAGGGAGCAAGAGCAGTTAGCGCAAAAAAGTCACTGTAGCTGTTTACGTATGGCGGAGTGGGATTCCAGGGAGTCCCGTTGTATATGGCATTGCTAAATCCAGTGACAGTGATAACATTCCATGCAGCCATTCCTGTCAGTTTTGCGGAGAAAGTTATTGGGGTTCCTACTGGGCTACCGTGGGTATAATTTAAGGTGTAGGTGGCAGCTTGGGCGGGATAGGCTAGGGCGGTCAAACCGATGGCGGCAGCAGCCCCAGCTAAAGAGGTTTTCACAGACATAATTGCTTTTGTTACGAAGAAATTGAATTGGGAACAGCAACCAGACTAACATAGGGGGGGGGGAATGTCAAGTATCTCCTACGAAAATTAATATAAATTAATTAATTACGGAGAATTATCGGAGAATAGCGTTAATAATGGGTTAAGGTTTAAGCTGTTTAGCTGTTCATCAACCTTTAGTTAGACCCTATACAGGGTTTGCAGTCGGTTAATTTTTTAGATACCAACGCAGAAACCGAACCACTGACCTTTAAACTTTGACCCCTTCCCGAAAACCCCATCACCCTATTTGCCTAAAAATATTAAGAGATGTAACTATTTACCCCTAAGCTAGAAAGTGATTACTCAACAGGGGTGAGATCAGGATAGTCTAGATCGAGCAGTCAGATAGATGTTTAGTTAAATTCCTACTTCAGATATGTCCGTTTCTAGTCCTCCTCGTTCCCTGCGTATCGGTTCGCGTAAAAGTCAGTTAGCCCTAGTACAAACATACTGGGTACAGGCAGAATTGAGTAAACACCACCCCCATCGACAGTTCGAGGTGGAGACGATGAGTACCCAGGGCGATAAAATTCTCGATGTGGCCCTGGCGAAAATCGGTGATAAGGGTTTATTTACCAAAGAATTAGAAGTGGGAATGTTGGATAGATCGATCGATCTTGCTGTCCATTCTCTCAAGGATCTGCCCACTAATTTACCCGAAGGCTTAATCTTGGGTTGCGTCACTGAAAGAGTTAATCCGGCCGATGCTTTGGTGGTAAATAGCCAAAATCAAGACTATCAATTAGACACTTTACCGGAAGGTGCAGTGGTGGGGACTTCTTCCCTGCGGCGATTAGCGCAATTGCGTCACCATTATCCCCATCTGACTTTTAAAGATGTGCGCGGCAATGTCAACACCCGTCTGGCCAAACTGGACGCGGGAGAATACGATGGGATTATTCTGGCAGTAGCGGGACTAGAAAGGTTAGGATTAGGCGATCGAGTTCATCAGGTTATTCCGGCGGAGATTTCTCTCCATGCGGTGGGACAGGGGGCTTTAGGGATAGAATGCCGCGATGCTGATCCGGAGGTTTTGGAAGTCCTAAAAGTGTTGGAACACGCCCCTAGCCGCGATAGATGCTATGCTGAACGCGCTTTTTTACGCGAGTTGCAGGGGGGCTGTCAAGTTCCCATCGGAGTGAATACGGCGATCGAGGATGGTATGCTAACTTTAACGGGTATGGTGGCTAGTCTCGACGGTAAGCGCCTGATTAAGGACTCGGTTAGCGGTGATCCTAGCCATGGGGAAGTCTTAGGACGAGATTTAGCCCATAAAGTGCGCGATGCTGGTGCTGGAGAGATTTTAGCCGAGATTTTCGCTGAAGTGGGCCGATAATCAGTGATCAGTGATCAGTGATCAGTCTTAAGTAGAAAGGTGCCGTTTTCTTTTTTCTAATTGCTCTTTACTGATAACAGCAAAAAGCTCCAGTGCCTCTCCCATGCAGTTTTAACAAGTGATGGGGATAGGCAAGCAGCTGGTCAGTATTGCAGCAATTCTCCCAGTATCGAGATTTAATTGACTTCAGTTCGATTGATAGTCTTCTCCGCCGGGATAATAGAATGGCCTTTCGGAGCTAGGAAATTGTGCAAGATGTGACGATTTTGAATTAAGACTAAAGTTGCGATCGCTAAGAGAAAATAACCAAAACCTTTTTGTAACTGTTTTGCGGACACAAACTGTCCTAGATAGGAACCGATGAGAGTACCGAGGGCAGCCGCAAAAGCAAAGGATAGGGTTAACTGCCAATCGAGGCTAATATGACCTAAATAGCCCAGTAATCCGGCTAGAGAATTGAGGGAAATAATCAGCAGGGAAGTGGCGATCGCCTGAACCATGGGGATTTTACCCAATAATACCAGCGCGGGAACGATAGCGAAGCCTCCCCCAACCCCAACTAATCCCGTCAGGACACCCACAGCGATTCCTTCACTCATTAACCAGAGCCAGCAATATTGACAGACCGGTTGGGGGTAGAGGGTGAGATTTTTTGGCCGATCGCGGGCTTTATAATCAGGATTATCTATCTGTGTTGAGCTGCCGATCATAAAGGCTGCCGCTATGAGCATTAGTGTCGCAAACAGGAGCATCTGGAAGGTTGCAGTGACAAAGGGTAATGTGGCTAATCTTGCTCCGCAAAAAGCCCCTACCATCGTCGCAGAACCGAAGATAAAAGCGGTTTTTAAGTTAATGTTGCCTTTTTTCCAGTGGGGAATCGTGGCGAGTAAACTGACACTACCGATGACTAGAAGCGTCATAGCGATCGCCGATTTGGTCGGTACTCCCATCACATAGACTAGAATCGGTAATGCTAGTACAGAACCTCCTCCTCCTAACAATCCCAGACTAATCCCCGTACAAACGGCTAATAAATGTCCAATTAACCAAGTCATTTCAGTTATCAGTGATCAGCTTCTGAAGGCAACAGGCAAGAGGCCCCAAGTAAAGAATCTGGCAATTCTCCTACCTAAAAAGAAGGCTAGAAACTAAGTACATCTTAGGTTTTAGATTCTTCTCTTGTTATCAGTTATCAGGAAATCATATTTTATTATTTACTGGTTACTGATTACTGCTTACTGATGGGGTTGATTGTAGGGAAGTTTAGCCAGAAGCATAGCTAAAGCACAGGTATTACTAATACCGGCAAAAACTAGACCGGAACCGACAAAACCGCTTAAAATCAGGAACCAAGGCGAGAGAAAGGCTCCTAATACTGTTCCAAGGACAACTAAGGAACCAGCGACGATCTGCACCTGACGGAATAAACTAATTGGCGCATTTTGGTCTTTTTCGGTGGTATAACCCGCACTTTTCCAAGTATTTAAGCCGTTTTTAAGCTGGGCAACTTGGCTAAATCCTGCCGCAATCAGTTTTTGTGCCGCTACAGTGGACCTTCTGCCGGAATTACAGTAGAGAACTAGGGTTTGATCGGGGTCAAAAGCGATCGAATTAGGGTTAAAACTGGAAAGTGGTACTAATTTCGCCCCCGGAATGCGATCGCTGGCGTACTCCCCCGGTTCTCGCACGTCAATTAAGCAAACTTCTCGGCGCTCAATTAAGTTTTTTAAAGTATGGGCATCAAATTCTAGTAATTTTGCTTGATTTGTGGTATGGGTCATCGTTAATCTCCTGAATGGAATAGATATTTAAGCTAAAACAACTCCTAAATTGCCGCAGCCTTGGTTAGCGGGAACTGCCTCCATGATCTTTTTGGGATCGGGTAAATTAAGACTGTTCATCAACTCGATAAATTGTCGGCGGTTACGTCCGACAAAACGGGGATTGTCTTGTTTTTCTTCGGCAATGGTGGAGACAGTTAAACCGCGATAGTCGTGGCCGGGATAAACTAGGGTACTATCGGGGAGAGTGAAAAGTTTTTGCGTGACCGAATCAAAGAGAGTACCAGCATCGCCGCTTTGGAAGTCGGTACGACCACAACCCCGGATAAATAGGGCATCTCCTGTCAAAAGATGACTGTTATTGACTAAATAGGCTAGATGACTATCGGTGTGGCCAGGAGTAGCGATCGCTTTGATGGTGATATTTCCTAGTAACAATTCCTCTCCATCCGTCAGATGGCGATCGGCACAGGCTACTTGAGCATTTTCGGGAACTATACCCTGACAGCCTGTGATTTGCCTTAATTTTCCGGTTCCTGTGACGTGATCGGCGTGAATATGGGTTTCTAAACAATATTTTAGCGTTAATCCTAGCTCCCGTAATTGCTGATAATCCCTTTCCACCTGTTCCCGTACTGAATCCACTAATGCCGCTTCCTTGCTGACGGGATCGGCAATCAAATAAGTATAAGTGCTGGTTTCGGGATCAAACATCTGACGGAATAGCATGATCTCTGACTCTCTTTATATATTTTTATAACTATACTACTATACAATTATAAATTCTTGGGAGACCTCTGGCATGATTAATTTTTGGGCTGTATCTCACTGTCGAGTCAAGAGGCAAAAATACAAATAAAGCGAGAACTGTCGCCCTTGCAGTTCCCGCTCTATTATTGTTGTATTGTTGGAGTATCTAACCCCCGAATATTGAGTTAAATTAGTACAAATCTTCTTCTTTGTGGGTGACGATCACACAGTCAGAAGTAGGATAGGCCACACAGGTGAGGACATAACCCGCTTCAATTTGATCGTCATCTAAGAAGGATTGCTCGGATTGATCAACGCTACCGGATTCGATTTTACCAGCGCAAGCAGAACAAGCACCAGCACGGCAAGAAGAAGGTAAATCTAATCCTTTTTCTTCCGCTATCTCGAGAATATATTCATTATCGGGAACATCAATTTTATGCTCGCCATGGGGTGTTTTCAGGGTGACTTTATAAGTGGTTGTCTTTGTTTTCTTTGCCATAGGTTGTTCCTCAGTCTCAAAATGCCTTCTCTCCCCGTTTAGACCGAACGGGTCGAATGAGTTTCCTTTTTGATACTACGCGAAAATTTACCCAGCTTAACTTAGCATTAGTAATGACAGCCTTAAATAAACTTAAAATAATATTTACTTATCACTTTAGCCGATTAGCTGTTTAATTAAAAGTTGATACAATAGCCTAGTCTCATAAAATAAAAGTCTGCATAGCCTATCCTTCCCTAATGCCTTAAAAAGGGTTGATTCGGAGAAATAGTGCCAAGAGCGTCAGCAGACAACTGAGAACGCACCAAACCGAAGAAAATCTAGTAGAAATGATTTGGCTACAGTTAACAAGTCTTTTGAGCAGATTTTAGGGGATGGCGAAAAGTTTTCTTGTGGTTAAACGACTGTTCGAGTTTTTTGTAAATTTCAATTATTGAATTTTCCTAACCTTAAAAAATACGATACCTTTTCACATTTTATTTAAGGATGCTATAGCTAACAAAGTTAATCCGACTGGGGATTGGAAATTGTACTCGTCACTATTTAAGTAGGTAGGCGTTAAAAGTTGTCAGATCCCCCCGCCTATCGGCACCCCCCTTATTAAGGGGGGCAGGGGGGATCAGAGGCAATAACTACTTACTTAAATTGTAATCGTTATAATCTAATCAGTCTTATTTTAAGACATAAACAAGCTATTAAGAGATTTAGCAAAATTCTAGCGGGTCAGTTTTAGTAACTGCATAATGATATATTGTCTTAAGCGATCGCTGCTTGGAGCCAGTGCATTAACAAAAAAACTATAATCCGGTGGACAGCATTTCTGATAATTTACACTGCCTAGGGGAAATTTTAGTACAAATGCTCGAACTTACCACTCTGGTACTCATTGAGATAGTCAACAGCTGATCGCAGCCACTTCTTTTTTACCATATTTAGCTACACTTCGCTTCTCATAGGGATTGTAGGCTTCCTTGTCACCCCGTCAGAGTTAAGGGCAAAACAGAGACAGAAGCGAAGCTCAACCCGATGATTAGCTAATGGTATCGATAAACATCTTCAATGCTGCTTTTGAGAAGGAGACGGGTTGCTAAAGCCTCTATAATAAGTAGCCATAGAGATGCCGACAACTTCCCCTGTCGATAGCGAATAAGGAGAAAAAAAACCCAGTGTTTGTCCTCAAAGGTTACGAGTATTTTCTAGGATTTCTGCTCGCTTGCAGTTTAGTACCAATCCTATCCCTAACTGCCTCCAAAGTCCTGCGGCCTAGTGGTGGCGGTCCGGAAAGACGCACTACCTATGAATCGGGGATGGAACCGATCGGCGGTGCTTGGATTCAGTTTAACATTCGTTATTATATGTTTGCCCTCGTTTTCGTGGTTTTTGACGTGGAAACCGTCTTTCTCTACCCTTGGGCGGTAGCTTTCAATCAATTGGGTCTATTAGCTTTTGTAGAAGCACTGATCTTTATTGCTATCCTTGTGGTTGCTCTCGTCTATGCTTGGCGGAAAGGAGCCTTAGAATGGTCATAACGGCCATAATTTTCCTTATTTTTGACTTTTCATGAGAGGATAACCCGATGAGTCCCAACCCTACCAGCGAATTTAAGCAAATTATCGAACAACAAAGCGAAAAAATCCTCAATCCCATCGAACGCACTAAAGTTACCCAGGATTTATCGGAAAATGTCATCCTTACCACCGTTGATGACCTATATAACTGGGCGCGTTTGTCAAGTCTTTGGCCGATGCTATACGGTACAGCTTGCTGTTTTATCGAGTTCGCGGCCTTGATTGGTTCCCGTTTTGATTTTGATCGCTTTGGTTTAGTTCCCCGTTCTAGTCCCCGGCAAGCCGATTTAATCATCACTGCCGGTACAATCACTATGAAAATGGCCCCCGCTTTGGTGCGTCTGTATGAAGAAATGCCAGAACCCAAATACGTTATCGCCATGGGTGCCTGTACGATTACGGGGGGAATGTTCAGCAGTGACTCCACCACCGCAGTTAGAGGAGTAGATAAACTTATCCCCGTCGATGTCTATATACCCGGTTGTCCCCCCCGTCCGGAAGCGATTATCGATGCAATTATTAAACTGCGGAAAAAAGTCGCTAACGAATCTATTCAAGAACGCGGGACTGTCCTCCAGCAAACCAATCGTTATTACAGCACCACCCACAAAATGCAGGCCACGGAACCGATTCTTACGGGTAAATATCTGCAATCGGCCACCCGTCAAGCACCTCCGAAAGAGTTACTAGAAGCCACTGGTATGCCTGTTCCTCCCGCTCTTTTGACCACGAAACAAAAGGAAGAAATCTAAATGACTGAAGAAACCACAGCTATTGTGCAAGCTGGCCCCACTTCGATTTGGTTAAGCGAAAATGGTTTTGATCATCAAGCTTTAGAAGCTGACCATAGTGGTGTGGAATTGATTAAAGTAGAAGCAGAATTTTTAATTCCTCTGGCCACTGCTTTATTCGCTTATGGCTTTAATTATCTCCAATGTCAGGGCGCTTACGATTTGGGACCAGGTAAAGAATTAGTTAGTTTCTATCATCTGGTCAAAGTAACCGATAATGTCGATAGTCCCGTGGAAGTGCGCTTAAAAGTCTTTCTTCCTAGAGATAATCCCAGGGTTGCCTCGGTTTACTGGATTTGGAAAGCCGCTGACTGGCAAGAACGAGAAAGTTATGATATGTTCGGCATTATTTATGAAGGACATCCCCACCTAAAACGGATTTTAATGCCGGAAGATTGGGTAGGTTGGCCCCTACGCAAAGATTACGTTTCTCCCGAATTCTACGAACTACAGGACGCTTACTAAGTCGAGAATTTAATCACTAATTAGGTTATGGATCCTATGGGGTTGGAAGCTATTTCTAGCCCGATTTTTTTTTGATACTAAATCCGTTGAGTATGGACTACATATCAGGAGAGGCACTCATGCAAAACGGAGAATAAATAATCAGTTTTTAATAACAGGATTTAGTATTACTTAGCCGAGAAAATCCTCGATCGCCTGTGCCGTCTCTTCCGGTGCCTCTTCCGGTAAAAAATGACCACTGGAGATCGCCTGTCCCGTGACTTGATTAGCTCGCTGCTGCCAAAGAGCGATCACATCGTATTGACGTGCGATGAAACCTTTTTTTCCCCAAAGAACCAAGAGGGGAGAGGAAATTTTCTGGTCTAAATCCTGACGATCATGCTCTAAATCGATGGTAGCGGCGGCCCGATAATCGGCACAGGTGGCGGTTATCGTGCTTAAATCTCGAAAACAACGCCGATATTCCCCCAAAGCTTCCTCTGTAAAAGCGCTAAAATCTCGCCCCCAACTTTGCAAGCAATGGTGCAGATAATAATCGGGATTAGCAGCGATCAGGGTTTCGGGAAAAGGGGAAGGCTGAATCAAGAAAAACCAATGATAGTAGGCAGTGGCAAAAGTTTGATCAGTAGCCTCGTACATCGCCAGCGTCGGGGCTATATCGAGTAAAACGAGTTTTTTGACCTTTTCTGGAAAATCAAGGGCGAGACGGTGGGAAACTCGCGCCCCTCGATCGTGGCCGATCAGATAAAACTCCTGATAACCCAATTTTTCCATCAGCAACACCTGATCGAGGGCCATCACCCGTTTGCAATAATTGCTAGAATCCTCTAGGGGTAAGGGTTTATCGCTATCCCCGTAGCCGCGCAGATCCGTGGCGATTACCGTAAAATTGGCCGCTAATCGGGGGGCGATTTTATGCCACATTTGATGGGTTTGGGGATAACCATGCAGCAAAAGCAGCGGAAAACCGCGCCCACCTTTGACACCATTGATAGTAATGCCATTAACTTCTAGTTGAAATTTCTGAAAATTTGTCAGCATTTTTGCTTCCGTCACCTTAGGGGGAGATAATTGCATCATCCGGCAAAAGTGGCCCGATCGGTAAAGTTTTTTCACTATAGCTCCTCAAGCCCCTGTTTTTCTGATAGATTAAAACCATTGGGTTGCTCAAAAATCAACGAGTTAAGCAGTGATTTGATTATGATCTCGATTATCTATTCCGATGAATTTCTCGATCACGATACAGGTATTTACCATCCCGAAAAAGCGGCGCGTTTAACGGCAATTGTCGAGGCTTTAAAACAAACAGAATGGCAGTCAAAATTAACATGGCATTTACCGACACCGCTCGAAATTCGCGACGAAGTAATCCCTTTGATTAAACAAGTTCATAATCAAGATTATGTTGATAGATTGCGGCGAATTTGTCAACGGGGTGGGGGGAGATTGGATGCCGATACTCCCGTTTCTGCGCGTAGTTACGATGTGGCGTTACTAGCGGTTAGTGGCTGGTTAGATGGAGTCGATCGAGTTTTATCCACTGGCGATCCTGCCTTTATTTTAGCCCGTCCTCCAGGGCATCATGCTACTTCTAATTATGGCATGGGTTTCTGTCTGTTTTCTAATGCTGCTATTGCCGCTTATTATGCTTTGGAAAACAAAAGAGTGCAAAAAGTAGCGATTCTTGATTGGGACGTGCATCACGGCAATGGCACCCAGGATATAGTCGAAAATCATCCCCAGATTGCCTATTGTTCCCTCCATCAATTCCCCTTCTATCCCGGCACGGGAGAAGCGAGAGAAAAAGGTGAATTTAATAATGTTTTGAATATTCCCTTATCGGCGGGAAGTACGATTAAAGATTATCAAGAACATTTTGAGGGGCAAGTCATACCTTTTCTGAAAAATTTTCAACCGGATTTAGTGATTGTTAGTGCTGGATATGATGCCAATCAAGCGGATCCTCTGGCGGGAATTTGTTTACACCCACAAGATTATGGAATTTTAACCAAATACCTCTTAACTCTCAATAAACCGCTGCTTTTCGGCTTAGAAGGTGGTTATGATTTAGAAGCTTTAGCGGCTTCCGTCGTCGCCACCTTAGAAGCTTTGCTCTGATCCTATTCCGGGTAATCGTTACATTTCTTTAAAAAGATTGGTAACAAAGCTATCTAATGCGGTAAGGTAAACAATCGATAGAAAAAAACCCTTGACCTAGTTGCCTTTTAAGATTATGAACTCGCTTGCGCCACACCTAAAAGCCAAAGCCCTCAAGCCTAATAGTCGTCGTCCTGCCAAAGAATTGTGTAGCGAGTGCGGACTTTGTGACACTTATTATATTCACTATGTTAAAGAAGCTTGTGCTTTTCTCAATCAACAAATCGCCGATTTAGAAGCAGCAGCACACGGCAAAAGTCGCGACTTAAATCAGGAAAATGATCTCTATTTTGGCGTTCATCAAGAGATGATGGCTGCCAAGAAAAAACAAGCTATCCCCGGGGCGCAATGGACAGGAATCGTCAGTACAATTGCCTGTGAAATGCTCAATCGTGGTTTAGTAGAAGGGGTGGTTTGTGTGCAGAATACCGCCGAGGATCGCTTTCAACCGCAGCCGATTCTCGCTCGTACTAAGGAAGAAATTCTCGCCGCTAAAGTTAATAAACCGACTCTTTCTCCCAATTTATCAGTGCTAGAAGAAATTGAAAAATCGGGCATGAAACGGTTATTAGTTATCGGAGTTGGTTGTCAAATTCAAGCCCTAAGAGCAGTAGAAAAAAAATTAGGCTTGGAAAAATTATATGTCTTAGGAACTCCCTGCGTCGATAATGTCACCCGCTCAGGACTACAAAAGTTTCTAGAAACCACCAGTCGTTCCCCAGAAACTGTGGTTCACTACGAATTTATGCAGGATTTTCGGGTACACTTTAAACACGAAAATGGCTCCATCGAAATGGTTCCTTTTTTTGGCTTAAAGACTAATAAATTAAAAGATGTTTTTGCCCCTTCCTGTATGACTTGTTTTGATTATGTTAACTCCCTTGCCGATTTGGTTGTGGGCTATATGGGCGCACCTTTTGGCTGGCAATGGATTGTCGTTCGTAATGATACGGGCAAGGAAATGTTAGAGTTAGTTAAAGATCAATTAGATACCCAAGATGTTATGTCTAGTGGTGATAGAAAACAGGCGGTACAAAATAGTATTCCTGCCTACGATAAAGGTGTAACCTTGCCGATGTGGGCGGCAAAAATGATGGGAGTAGTAATTGAAAAAATCGGGCCTAAAGGGTTAGAATATGCTCGCTTTTCCATCGATTCTCACTTTACCCGTAATTACCTTTATGTTAAACGTAATTATCCTGAAAAATTAGCGGCTCATGTTCCTGAATATGCTAAAAAGATTGTGGAACAGTATAAATTGCCCGATTAATTAGGGTATGCTGAAAAAGTAGGGGACCAGCATTCGGATAGGAAATCTACGGTTTCAGAGATAGGTTATCACCCAAATGCTTCACCCCTTCTTCGACAATCTCTTGCATAAGCTGTTCGTAATTTAAATTGCTTGTTGAGACGAGGCAAAAGGCAAGAGGCAAAAGGCAACAGTAAAGGGATTGGAGGAGGTTCGGCTAATCTAAGAATAAGCGGTTTAAATGCGTCTTAGCTTAGTATTTTCTATATCTGCCGCCATACCAGCAAATTCCATAAAGTCAACGTCTGGATGTTTTGTTTTTATAGATTGGATTTTGTCAAATTTTCTCTTGACAAAGGCGACTTGACATGATACTATATTCATAATGGAAAATCCGTGCGCCTGCGACCTCTCTCTTCAAGTCTCAATAATCGCCAATAAAAGCTTAGATAGCGATAATTTTTTTAAGGATTGAGAACCATGAACCATCAAAGAGAGTTTTATGTTGTCATTGAACGAGATGAGGATGGATATTATGTTGGGGAAGTTCCTCAACTTCGGGGTTGTTACAGTCAAGGGGAAACAATTGATGAATTGATGAAGAATATCAGGGAAGTGATTGAACTTTGCTTGGAAGATGACAATCCGGAAGATGTGTCGGAGTTTGTTGGAATTGAAAAGGTGTCTATCTGATGCCAAAATTACCGATATTAACCGGTGATGAAGTTATCAAAGCTTTAACGAGAATAGGGTTTCAATCTATCCGACAAAAAGGAAGTCATCTGCGCTTAAAACCTGAAGATGGAAGAGTTGTCACCGTACCGGTTCATCGGGGGAAAACTGTCGGGAAAGGATTACTCCTAAAAATTTTACGCGATGCTGAACTGACACAAGAAGAATTTATTCGTCTGCTGTAATTCCCATCTTGATTTAAGCTTCATGTCCCCGTTTTTCTGGATGTTGTTAAATTTTCTCTTGACAAAGGCGACTTGACATTATATTATATTCATAATGGAAAATCCGTGCGCCTACAGACCCTAGTTTTCAAGAATTTTCAAGGTCTAGTTTATTCGCCATAATGGGTTTTAGCACGATGAATATAGATTAACTTCTGTTCATCATCAGTCTAAACTTTGATTGGAATGATTGAATGAATACTATGATTGTGTTGTATGCTGACTTCATAAACCATTAATCAATGTCTCCCAAGACTTCCTCGAAAGAATAGGTTTCATTTTCATTAATTTGCTGTAGAGATAGTTGTAAGCTTTCTCTTAAATCAGGAATAGAGAGTAATTCGATAGTTTCTTGTAAACTTTCATAGTTTTTTTGGGAAATCAAAATTACAGAGTCCTCCTGATTCTCAATGGCATAAATTTTGTTATCTTCCGTAACCGATTTAACGAGACTGGGTAAATCGGTTTGAGCATCGGCGATTTTAATTTTTTTGATCATAATTAATCCTTTTTTTGATGATGAAATAATAAAAATTATTGTAGGGATTTAACAATCTCACCTAATCACAGTCCAGACAGCATCCTCCTATAATTATCCATCATTGTAGTCATCAGTGATTAATTCAATCATAGTCGATGATTAGGTGGTGCGTTACTGGACTAGGTAATAGGTGTAGGGGTAATTCATGAATTACCCCTACAATAACGTTTTTCTGGATGTTGTTAAATTTTCTCTTGACAAAGGCGACTTGACATTATATTATATTCATAATGGAAAATCCTTGCGCCTACAGACCCTCTTTTCCAAAGCATTCAAACTCTATCTTAATTCTACTTGCCAGAGTTGGGACAACATAGTTTTATATTCTCCATAATCGTTTGAGTATGGGGATGATTTTCCCCTAATCTTTCCCTGAAAATATTAATCGTTTCTAGATAGAGAGGTTCCGCTTCTGAGTACCTAACTTGGGAGTAGTACAAGTTTTCTAAATTGTTGAGGGAAGTTGCCACATGGGGATGATTGTCTCCTAGTAGTTGTTGTCTCAATTCTAATGTAACTCTATATTTTGAAATAAAATGAAAAATCCTTCTTGTGTAAAATGCTTATCGTGGGTAAGAATTTCATTTATATTCATTTGGCGCATTGTTTTCATGGATATACAATCTGTTAAGCTGTAATCTTTATCTGGACGATTTTGATATAAATCTAATCCTGATTGGAACGTCTGATGAGTTTGAGGTATAACTAAGATTTGGGGATTATTTTGTAAGCCTCTAATAACTTGTAAGGTTTTTCGTCTAACTGACATTCCATAAGCAGATAGATTGTTGAAAACTTCAATAAAGACTTCATCGGTTGTCACTATTGTTACCTGCTGGAGTTTCCTTGTCATTTCTATAGCTTTCTCATGCCAATCATCACGATTGTTAATGAGAGCAACCCAATAAAATGTGTCTGCAAAGATGGTTTTCATTGCTATGATACTATAAACTTTAGTTTCGGCTTTGCTTAGGATTTGGGAACTCCATAAAGATAATGTTCATGTTGATTAGCAAGATCCATAGGCAACTTTTCTAAGTCGTCATTGTCTAATGGCATCTCTTCCAGAAGCTTTAATATTGCCTCCCCTACATTACTTTCAGATTTAGCATAACTAGCTTGTGCTGAAAGGAGGAAGTTCAAAGTTTCTTCTATTAAAGAATCCGGTGCTTGTTCAATCTCTTGCAATAGTCTCTCTTTAGTGTTCATGGTTTTATTCCTTGCTAATCAGTTATCAGTTATCAGTGATTAATTCAATCATAGTCAATGATAGGTGATGCGTTACGACTAAATCTGGATGTTGTTAAATTTTCTCTTGACAAAGGCGACTTGACATGATATTATATTCATAATGGAAAATCCTTGCGCCTACAGACCCTATTTTCCAAAGCATTCAAACTCTATCTTAATTCTACTTGCCAGAGTTGGGACGACATAGTTTTATATTCTCCATAATCGTTTGAGTATGGGGAATGATTTTCCCCTAATCCTTCTCTGAAAATATTAATCGCTTCTAGATGGAGAGGTTCCGCTTCTGTGTAGCTGTCTTGGGAATGATACAATAGTCCTAAATTATTGAGAGATACCAATTTTCATAACTAAGATTGGGAATATTTTGAAAATGCTTAATGTTAGCTGTAATCAGAGTATAATCGCAATAAATAGCAGTCGCAGCAATAAACAAATCAATCGGGGTAATCAGTTGTCCTTTTATTCTAAGATTAACGTATATTTGAGTAGCTATATCACTAATTTCACGATCATAACCAATTACTTCACTGACTTCTGCAAGACGTTCAAATTGTTGTTGTTGATTTCGTGCATCTTTATACAATAAACCACTTTTAATCTCGTAATAGGTAAAGATTGAAAACGATATATAAGTATAGTGTTGTCGATAGATGCGGAATTGTTCAATTACTGCGGGATTGCCTCGTAAAAAATAAGAGAGGATATTGGTATCAAGTAATGCTTGTTTCATAAGTCATTTATCCGTTTTAAATCAAGTTGACGATTAGCTTCTGCTTCTTCGACAATCTCTTGCATAGTATTTTCTATATCTGCTGCCATACCAGCAAATTCCATAAAGTCAACGTCTGGATGTTTTGTTTTTATAGATTGGACAAAATGCAGGATTTCCGGCAGCAGAGAAATGGGAGTTGTTTCAATTTCTTTAATAAGTTGTTCTTTGAGTGTCATAGCTTTATCAGTTATCAGTTATCAGTGAGCAGTTATCAGTGATTAATTCAATCATAGTCAATGATAGGTGATGCGTTACGACTAAATCTGGATGTTGTCAAATTTTCTCTTGACAAAGGCGACTTGACATGATACTATATTCATAATGGAAAATCCGTGCGCCTACAGACCCTCTTTTCCAACGCTCTTAACTATGATTGGTTCATTCAATCAATCTTCATCTCTAATCCACTCTTAACTAGCTCCCTAGTCATAGTCCATCCCACACACCAATCACAGCTAAGATGCTATCCCCCACGACGAAGACAGATATTATAATTTTCCCGAAATATTATTGTATTAGGATGATTCTCCCCTAAAGCTTGCTCGGCAATTGCTAAAGCTTGCAAATAAAGAGGTTCTGCTTCTGGGTATCTGCCTTGGGAACGGTACAATTCTGCTAAATTGTTGAGGGAAGTTGCCACAAGGGGATGATTGTCTCCTAAGAGTCGTTTTCTCAAATCTAAAGCTTCTAGATAGAGAGGTTCCGCTTCTGGGTATCTGCCTTGGGATTTGTACAAGTATGCTAAATTGTTGAGGGAAGTTGCGACATCGGGATGATTGTCTCCCAAGAGTCGTTTATACAAATCTAATGCTTCTAGATAGAGAGGTTCTGCTTCTGGGTATCTG
>NZ_JADBTX010000023.1:0-4698 GCF_020245945.1 Microcystis sp. M015S2 | reverse complement strand
CTAAGACTTTCTGGTATAGTTCACTTATCATTTTCGTTATTTAGGTCATATATAGTAAATATGACTTATCTTTTTTGGGAGTCTGTGTCTGTATTCCATGCTACATAAGCTTTTCAGCTTGCTTGTCCCCCTGTCAGGTAAATTTCCCCAGTC
The DNA here is from genome assembly GCF_020245945.1 of Microcystis sp. M015S2. Classification (NCBI taxonomy): domain Bacteria; kingdom Bacillati; phylum Cyanobacteriota; class Cyanophyceae; order Chroococcales; family Microcystaceae; genus Microcystis; species Microcystis sp. M015S2. Next base: position 4,545 of record NZ_JADBTX010000023.1, on the reverse strand, counting down.
TCCCTTAGCTTGTAAAATACCAATCACTAGAGAAATTCCCAAGAGCTTTTCAGTAGTTGTCTGGCAACTTTTATAAAAATTTTCGGCAATTTCTAGAGATTTTTTATAGTCAACAGTGGTGGTTTTATAAAGATTAAACAAACTATTTTGTAAGTATAAATCCTCTGGTAGAAAGCGCAAACAAAGTTCTACTAAATTAATAGCAAATACACTTTGTTTTTGTTGATAACCATAATTGACAATTGCTGAGATAACTTTGGCTGCAATTATTTCTGGATTATTGATATGTAAGGCTGCTAATTCTAAAAAGTGGATGGTATCAGTACAGGGGTAGATTAAAACTTTTTCTGTCACTCGCAGCAGTAAATCAAGATTAATTGCTGCTGTAGCTGTATTATCTAACAGTTCAAATACACACCAATCACTGCACTTTTCCATCGCAAAATTTTGGAATTGTATTTCTAATTCCATCAGATGCAGGAGATTATTTAAACAACTAGGATTAAGATTTTGTAGCTGCCATCGAATGAGATAACTTGTCTCTAGTCTTTGGGAATTTTCTTGTCTGGTTGCCTCTGCATCTAGGATTTGAGTTAAAGTTTCTATCCACCCCGATAATTCTGATTCGGCTGCTTGACTCAACACCAGTAACCAAGTAGCTTGTGCGTCTTCTTCTCTATCTTGTAAAAGATAGGCTAATCCTAGATAAAAATAATCCTCAATCACCAGAGAATTGGTTTCAATTAATTGTTCATAAAACTGCACTACTCTTTGATAATTGTTGTCATTTAAATGGGTTTGTATGTCTTGATGCCATTGCATAGTTTTTATCCGCTAAGATTGACAATAAATATTCCACATTTGCCGATAAGCATTTTCTAAATCTCTGGTAAATTGTTTGGCATTCCAGAGGGGAGATGTATGACGAGACTTTCGGAGTTTCCAACGGACTTCTTCTCTTAAATTTTTATCCAATCCTAACTTAATTCCCCACTGTACATATTCTTCATCACTCCAAGCTATACCCTCAGTTATTCCCGCATTCATCATTAAAGTATAACCGTTGCGGGATGACCATTGTTGCCCCACTTTAACCACGAGAGGAATTCCCATCCAGAGGGTTTCTAAGGTGGTTGTACCACCATTAAAGGGATAGGTGTCCAAAACCACATCAGCGATGGCTAAATTTGCCCTGTAGGTTTCCGTCTGATAGAGAGGAAGCATCTTAATTCGATTAGTTTCTACCCCAACTTCTGCGGCAATTTGACAGAATAAATCCAGGAGGGAATTATCATCGGCAACTCCTTGAATCAGGAAATAACTATTAGCTACGGATTTGAGGATTTGCATTTGTAAGCGAATCGTCGCAGGATTACGCTTAATTGCTGTTTGAGAACTTAGGTAAATAACCGCATCGTTATTAATACCTAAATCTTCTCTTCGCAGGGTAGGAACGGCTGTTTCAAAACCATCCACAGCGACAAAAGCATCAGGTAAACGCCAGATTTTTTCCTGATAATATTCTTGGGCATTTTCTGGCAATACATAAGGATCCGCTAAAAGATAATCTACTGCGGGTAAACCAGAACCATCAAAACCTAACCAGTTAACTTGAATAGGGGCAGGTTTTAAGGCAATAACTTGGGCAACGATTGCCCCAGTACCACTATCTAAGTCTACAAGAATATCGATGTTATCTTCTTTAATTTTGCGATAGGTTGCTAGGGAATCAGCAGTAGCATGATAGATTTTATCTGCGGGATTAGAAAACCATTGTTGAGTTATTTCATCCACGGGTTGATTCACCATATAAAGGTGAATATCAAACTGTTCACGATTGTGATAATTAATAGTCCAACGACTCAATAAACCCACGGGATGACGTTTTAAGGTTTGGGCAATGTAACCAATTTTAAGTTTTTTATCAGGATTATATTCTCTAGGTTTTTCAAAACTTTCCTCCTGAAAACCCAGCATTTCTTTGTAGGTTTCTTGAAAAAAACTACCAATCTGACTTAAAAGCGGTCGATTCTCTTTCGGGTTATCTTCATAGTAAGAAATCGGGTTCATGACTGTTAGTAAAGCTCCCCGAACTAAGGGATGTATATCTTGGGGCTTTTTTTCTATAAATTCTTTAATTAAGTGTTTATACTCTTGACAAATACTAGGAATGTCATTCCATTTTGAGGCTCGTAAAGAACCACTAAAGAGGAGCGATTGACTAAACATTTTTAAATCAATCGTTTGACTTTTCTCTTTCAACTTATTGACTAAATTGATGGCTTTTTCATAGTCAGGTAAAGAGATATAAAACCAAAATAAATTAACTTCTAAGTACAAACTTTCGGGATAAAGGGGAAGAAAAGCTTCCGCTAAGTCAACGGAATAAATAGGTTGATATTTCTCAAAAGCAAAGCGTCCAGCAACAGTGATGACGTGATTAAGTAATTCTAGAGAATTGTCAAGATAGGGTAAACTTAACCGAACTAATTCTATGGTATATTCATGAGCATAAGGTATGACGGCAATTACTACCCGTTCCAATAATTGAGAGTTAACTGAACCCTGAGTAATTAATTCTAGTATTTGCCATTCTTGCAGTTGTTGAGAATCAAATCTATTTAATTTAATTTCAATGAGGGTTAAATGCAGTAAATTATCGAGATAACTGGGATTAATTTCCTGTAGATGTTTACGAATTAACCAACTTGTTTCTAGATTTTCTAACTCTAATTGTCGGTTAGCTTCGGCAGCTAAAATATTGCTTAATTCTAGCAGCCATGACTCGGTTTCCTGTTCTTCTCCTTGAGTGAAAACAAATAACCAAGTAGCTTGTGCTTCTTCTTCTTTTGCCTGCAAAAGATAGGATAATCCTAAATACCAATAATAACTAATTTCTGGGGTTTCTCTTTCTATCAGTTCTTCGTAAAACTGACTAACAATATCGTATTGATTGTTTTCTAAAGCGGTTTTAACTTCATTTTGCCAAGACATGATTTAATTCTCCCTGATTAACTTTCACAATAGATTTGCCACATTTGACGATAGGCATTTTCCACATTTTTAGTAAACTGACGTGCATTCCAAATCGGTGAAGTTTGTCTAGATTCATCTAATTTAGCGATAACTTTGCGTCTCAATTGTTCATCCTTACCTAACTTAATTCCCCAATCGATATACTCTTCATCACTCCAAGCAATACCCTCACTAATTCCCGCATTAACCATTAAAGTATAACTATTTCTCGATGACCATTGTTGACCAACTTTTGTAACTAAAGGAATCCCCATCCACAGCACATCTAAAGTTGTCATTCCTCCCGTAAAAGGATAGGTATCTAAAACCACATCAGCTATTCTTAAATTTGCTCGATAAATTCCTGTGGGATAGAGGGGTAAGATTTTTAATCTCTCATAATTAATTCCTTCTTCCTCGGCAATTTTGAAAAATAATTTTTCCACTGATTTAGCATCACTTAACCCTTGAATACTCAAATAACTATTAGGAACTGCCTTTAAAACTTGTAGCTGAAGTCGAATAGTTTCAGGGTTACGTTTAACCCCAGTTTGTACGGTTAAGTAATTAATTGCATCCTCTGGAATCCCTAAATCATCCCTGCGGAGAGAGGGGTAAGCAACCTCGACACCATCCACACAAATATAGGAATTAGGTAAGCGCCAAATTTTTTCTCGGTAGTATTCCTGTGCATCTGCTGGTAAAACGTAATTATCAGCAAGATAGTAATCGATTGCTGGAATTCCTGACGCGTCAAAACCTAACCAAGTTACTTGTATTGGTGCGGGTTTTAGTGCCATGACTTGACAAGTTGCGTTATTAGTGATGCTGTCTAAATCTACCAAAATATCAATGTTATCTTGATTAATTTTTTCAGCAATCAGCAGAGGATTAATCGGTAAGTTATAGCAAGCATTTACCTGATTTTTAAAACAATTTTCAGTGATAAGGTCTTCTTTTTGAGATACTAGGTATAAAGAGACGTGAAACTCATTATAGTCATGATACTTCATTAACCACCTAGAAATTAATCCAATAGAATGATTATATAAAGTATGGGCAATATAGCCAATTTTTAGAACTTTGTTGCTGTCTTTAATAGTCGATTTTTGCAGAGAATGACAGTTAGAGTTATTACGAACATATTCCTGAAAAAGTTGACCAACACAATTATTAATGTAACGATTTTCTCTTGGGTTATCTTCTAGGTAAACTAGAGGGGATAAAATTGTTAGGGATGGTTTATCCAATAATCTTGGACATTCTCGATTAGCGATACTTTTTTGCAAAGATTCTGTATATTCTTCAACATCTGCCTTAATATCGACCCAATCACCACTAAATAATTTGACATAAAGAGCAATAAAATCAGCTACAGCTTGAGAAGGCAACCTGACAGGGGGACAAGAAAGATGAAATCCATAGATCATAAGCTTTTCATGGTTTTGGCTCGAAAAAGTTCGCCGCACCATCTCTCACTTATTAATAATAATTCCTAGTAAGCTCGCTCCTATCCCTAATTCTTTCGTT
>NZ_JADBTX010000022.1:0-54623 GCF_020245945.1 Microcystis sp. M015S2 | reverse complement strand
TCTAAGACTTTCTGGTATAGTTCACTTATCATTTTCGTTATTTAGGTCATATATAGTAAATATGACTTATCTTTTTTGGGAGTCTGTGTCTGTATTCCATGCTACATAAGCTTTTCAGCTTGCTTGTCCCCCTGTCAGCCCTTCCCCACAAGATGTGGACTGACAAGCTTGCTCAACTTGCTTTAAAATTTCGCAAGGATCTACACCGATTACACGACTAACCAGAAGGAACTCAACCACATCTAATCTTCTTTCACCATTTTCGTATTTGGCAACGAAAGATTGCGGCTTTTTGATGGCTTTAGCGAGGGCTGCTTGAGTTAAATTCGCATCCTTACGAGCGGCGATCAGGCATCGACGAAAGACATGGTACTCTGGGCTAAAAATAGATTTCATCGTGCTTTAATGAGCACAGGAGTTAGCATTTCCAAGATAAACCTATTTTAGAATAATCCCAAAATGGGATTTTAGGTTCCCTAGTACCTTAGTAAACAGCATAACACCCCCAGTGTAGCGGACGGTATGGAGTCTTTGGTACAATGGCGAAGGTTACTCGCTGCTGCTGATCTGGAACGATAGAAAGTTTGGGCAGAAGTCAACACACTGCCTCAAACTTTGCTATACTGATTACGTTGAAGATTATCGAGGTTGGCAAGAAACTATTAGGCGCAGTCAACGGGAACTAGAAGAACTTTTGAGCGATTCTCCTAGTTTAAAACCCTACTGGGAGCAAGTATTTTTAGATTGCTATGCCACGGCTTTAAAAAGCTTGCGAGATAACCCCGATTATCAATCCTTTAACTTTCCCAATGATTGTCCTTTTCCCCAAGAAATTAGTCAGATTTTACAGAAAAAAGTTTGGCGATAAAATTATCTTTAAAAGTTTGTTGGCGGTGTTAGGAGTCAGGAGATTATTTTTATTTATTCTTCCCACTTTATAATTTATAATTTATAATTTATAATTCATAATTCCCACACCCCAACTCCTCATCCCCTCCACTGATAACCAATGCTTCCTACCGTTGAGACTTTAATTATTGCCGTCGAAAAAGCCGACTCAGCCAATGAGTTACTAACCGCCGTGGAAAACTTAGCCGCCGCCAAAAGTGAAGCGGCAATACCCACCCTCACCGATGTCCTGAGATATAATAACCCTGGTGCCTCCGTGGCAGCAGTGGACGGTTTAATCGCCATCGGCAAAGCGGCGGTTCCCTACTTACTGGCCAACCTAGACGGTTATAATTATGGGGCGAGAGCTTGGGCAACCCGCGCCCTAGCGGGAATTGGCGATGTGCGAGGATTGGACTTATTGCTTGATGCGGCGGTGAGTGATTTTTCCTTTAGCGTGCGGCGAGGGGCGGCTAGAGGCTTAGGAAATATAATTTGGTCTGATTTGGAGAAAAGTCGGGTTTCTGAGGCTCAGAAGGCTGTTTTTGCGGCACTGGAGAAACTTTCGCAAGGAGACCCAGAGTGGGTGGTTAGATATGCGGCGATTGTCGGATTGGAGGGGTTAGGAACTGCGGCGGCGGCATTTCGCGAGGCTATTCGGGAACTTTTAGCACAGATTCGGGAGACAGAAGCGGAAATAGTGGTAAGATTGCGTGCCGATCAAGCTCTGGAACACTTACAATAAGCCTAAGTCACAAAGTAGAAAAACTCATTTCTCTACAGGGAGAAACAATTACACTAACATTCTATGAAATATTGGCAGGAAATTTTAGCGATCGCTCAACGAATTTTAGTGGAATTAATCCGGCGCGGGCGTAGCTTAATCCTCTGGGGCATTTTCCCGATCCTTGTCCTGCTCTTAAATGGCTATATTATGGCAGAAAAAGGCAAAATTGAGCTTGCCGAGGCGATGGCTCTGGCTACTCCTCCCACCCTCGTCGGGGCGGCACTTTTCTTTAGTTGTTTGGGGGGAACCGTGGCGACGGTAGTGGCAGAAAGGGAACAACAAACGATTAAACGGTTATTTTTATCGCCTTTAAGCGGTGTTTCCTATTTTATCGGCATTTTTCTCGCCCATTGTGCGATTGCCGCCTGTCAGACAGTTTTAGTTTATTCTATTGCTAAACAGTATGGAGCCACTTTTAAAGGCTCAATTCCTCTAGAATTATTAATTATTTTCCTTAGTATCACCGCCTATGTGGGTTTAGGATTTATCCTCGGTACTCAACTGGCGAAAAGAACGGAAGATGTTAATGCTTTGGTGGGAACTTTTGGGGTTCCTTTATTAATTTTAGGCGGCGTTTTTCTCCCGACTGCTTTATTCCCCGATAATATTCTATCTCTGGCTAAATATAACCCGATCTACCACATGAATGAAGCTTTAATTGCTGTTTGGGCAAAGGGCGAAAATCTGCAAGATATTAGCTCTCATTTTCGCTTTCTTTGTCTTTTTGCTCTAGCTATGGTAGCAGGTGGTTGGCTTACCTATCGACAAATGTTAAACCTTGAACGCCGACTGTAAATCAGTTATCAGTTATCAGTTAGAAAAGGCAAGAGTATTGATTAATTTGTCTTCCCATATCTTCCACTCCCTAATCCTGTCCCCTGTCTCCTGACTCCTGACTATCCTTGTTACTTTATTAAAAATGCTGACTATTAATAATGTCAAAAAAAATTACGGAAGACGCTTAGTATTAGATCAATTAAACTTTCATATTGAAGCGGGGGAAATTTACGGTTTACTCGGTCCCAATGGTGCGGGAAAAACCACCACTATTAACTTAATTTGTAATTTATTAAAACCCTCATCGGGAGAAATTACCTTTAATTATTTGCCAATTTCCCGAGTTACTAAAGAATTAATTGGGGTTGCCCCGCAAGAAAATTTATTGTACAAATCCCTTACTTGTGAGGAAAATCTCAACTTTTTTGCTCAGATTTATGGACTCGATCGCCACCAGCGTCGTCATCGGATTAAAACCAGTTTATCCGCAGTAAATTTGCTTGATCGCGCCCGTAGTCCGGTGGAAACTTTAAGCGGTGGAATGCAGCGCCGGATGAATATTGCCGTGGCTATTGTTCATCAGCCAAAATTATTAATTCTCGATGAACCAACTACTGGTTTAGACATCGAATCTCGTTATGAAATTTGGGATTTAATTGGAGAATTACGGCGACAGGGAATGACAATTTTATTAACTACCCATCTCCTCGATGAAGCACAGCGTCTCTGTCAACGTATCGGCATTTTAAAACAAGGTCGTATTATTGCCGAAGGTAATTTAAATCAGCTGCGTCAGCATATTCCTGCTAAGGAAATTATTATCATGGATACCCAGGATCAAGAAGCAGCAATAAATCGAGGTAAACAATTAGGATTTACTCCCAAATTTTACGGAAAAGATTTAGCTTTTTGGTTACATGAACATCTAGAATTAAGCGAGATTATTCGGGCATTCGACGGCATTAATATTGATTCTATCTCCCGTCAGACGATACAGTTAGAACATATTTATATGGAAATTATGAATCAATTTTAAACCCGTTTTTGAAAATTCAGGTTGATGGTCGGCATTTTTTCAGTAATTGGCCTCAATTAAGCTAAATCGCCGTTTTTTTTACCGTCATGATCATCTATAATTTTTGGATAGGTTCTATTAATTGGAGACGGAATCAATAATGAAATTAACCTCTATCACTGGGTTATTGAGTCTATCGGCGGTATTATTAAGCTCACATCTACCGGCAGCGGCGCAAAATTGTCGGCCACTTTCTTTATTAGGGGGTGAGGGTAGTGAAATTACCAAAACCGTCTCGCAACCCACTATTCCGGGGCCTTTCGGTGTCACGATAACTCGTAATAATTGGAATACCGATTGGGCAGTGCCGGGGGGGAGACGTTTTCAGAGGTTTATCGTTACGGTTTCTGTCCCCCGGGCTGCCTCCTTTGATATCCGGCTGTTTCTCAAGTATAGCGATCAAACTAACGAGGAATTTTTTAATACTAATGGAGTACGAATCGAACCCGATAAACCCTTAACAATTACTGCCACAGTACGGGCAAATGATCAACCTTTTTTAGTCAATCTTTTTGTCAATGGTATTCAGCACATCGGTAATACCTACACCGCTTCTGTTGTCGGTTGTGAACGATAAAATATATAGGGTGTGCTGAAAAAGTTTTTTCTGGGGGCAGGGTGTGGGGTTTTAAGCTAAGAGGCATTTTAATCGCCTATCCTTAGATTAGCTGAATCTCTCCCAATCCCTTTACTATTACCTCTTGTCTCATCTCAACAGGCAATTTAAATGCGCGGGTAGCCCCGGATCTTACTCTCTACCCCGATTGACCTTAAGTGGGACAATTAGATCAATGCACAGTTAAAACTTTTTGTCAAGAAAATAATATTAAACTTATTATTGATGTCTGCCATGCCCACGCCCAAATTATCTGGCAATTAGCGATTAATTACGCTACCCTAACTAATATCCCCCCCATTGGCCTCGATTTAGAACTGGCTTTTAGCCGTCTCCACTTTAATTCTCCCAAAAAAACTAGCAATTTTAACGATATTATCGATCTTTTTCGGAAATATTATGTCTGAAACTATCACTCCCGCCATTAGCGATCGCATCTGTAAACACATGAACAAGGATCACGGTGATGCCGTGCTTTTCTACGCTCAAGTTTACGGTAATATTACCGATGCAGAAACCGCTCAAATGCTCTCCATCGATCCCCAAGGCATGGATTTAGCCGTAGAAAAATTAGGGGAGAGTCAAACAATTAGAATACCTTTTGAGCGCATCCTAGAATCAGCCAAGGATGCCCATAATATCCTCGTTGAGATGCTAAAAGTTAATCAAAGCACCCCTTGACAAAGACCGATTTTGCCACCATCACCGAAAAAGACCAACCTAGAGAATTAGCCCATGAATCAGGTTAACAGTACGGGAGTAAAAATACCCAAGTCTGGCTGGCGTTTACTGCCCTTTTTAGTCTTGGGTGTGCTAGTTTTTGCCTTTAATTCCTCCCTAGAATTAAATTATCTGGTTAAGGGTTATATTACTCTCTTGGAATTACAGGCAGGCATCGTGGTTTTATACTTTCTTTTGGCTAAATTAGGGAAATCTCAAAAATTATGAGAAATAGAACTATAGCGGCTTTACTAGCCTTTTTTCTCGGTTATCTTGGCATCCATAAGTTTTATCTAGGGGAGAATTTGGCCGGTGTTCTCTATCTACTTTTCTTCTGGACTTTTATCCCCGGCATCATTGCTTTTTTTGAATTTATTGGTTTAATCATCATGTCAGATCAAGCTTTTGATGCTAAATACAATCCTAACTATCTCCCCAGCAGTAGAGAGCGAGGACTGCCGGAATCAGGTCAGCAAAAAACCGCTACTTTACTCCAGCTTAAAAAACTTTATGATCAGGGAATTATTACTGCTGAAGAATACGAAGAAAAACGCAGAAAATATTTAGATTCTCTTTAAAAAAATATGTCTAATCTCTCTCCTCGCCCTCCCGAATCTTCCGAGTGGATCTGGCTGTCTTTAGTCCCAGTTTTCGGTGGGCTTGCCATTGCTAATGCTGGCAAAAAAACTAATAACCAAAGTTGGTTATCCGTCGGCATTGCTTTGACAATTATCTCCTTTATTTTCCTTACACAAGAGGCTTTTATCGTAATTTGGTTTGCCCAAATCGGCCTGGGTTTATACATACGTCAACAGCTTAATTCCCATCCAATAGCTTCGGCAAATAGAATCGATTCTAGACAGTCATCCTCTCCTCTCGAAAAAATTGATATTAACAGCTGTTCCACCAACGATCTGGTTTATAAATTAGGGTTGCCGATTGTCTATGCCAATGATATCGTTTCTGTCCGTAATGAAGGACATATTTTTACCGATTTAGAAGAATTACACTTCCTGGCTGGTTTACCGGAAAATTATCTCAAAAAATTGGAACCTTTGATTATCTTTGCCTACGATATTCGCCAAGAAGTTGAGGTTTCTTGGCGTTGTTTAAACTACTACTCCGTTGCGGAATTAGTCAATCTCGGTCTTGACTTTTCCCTGGCCGATAAAATTGTCGCCGAAAGAGAAAAAAACGGTGTCTATCGTTCGGCCATCGAAGTGAGAAACCGGACAGGTATTCCCTTAAAATCCTATCAGCAATTGCTCTAATTAGCTTAATTCTAGTTATAGCTTGAATTGCTTTTCTATCAAAGACACGATCCAACTTCTGGGTAAAAAACGGGGCAGATTGACGATAATTTTATTAGCAAATTTACCAGCTACCACGTTGGGGCGCTTGTTTGCCAAGGCGGTTAAAGCCTCTTGTACCACCACTTCCGCCGAATCTAACCGGCCGTTTTTGCCCATAAAGGCACTGGGAAATCGGGCTACCTCAAAAAAATTCGATTCCGTCGGACCGGGGCAAAGAGCAAGGATTTTAACGCCTTTGTCTTTATTTTCTGCCCAGAGAGACTCGCTAAAACTGAGGACAAAAGCTTTTGTCGCTGCATAGACGGAAAGATAGGGCAGCGGTTGAAACCCGGCAATGGAAGCAACATTGATAATTGCCCCCCCAGTGCCAGCAAGCATGGGACGGAGAAAATAGTGGCTTAATTCCACCAATACCAGATTATTTAACTGGATCATTTCTAACTGTCGGGCTAAATCCTGCTCGCTAAAAGCACCATAATCACCAAAACCGGCATTATTTACCAGTAAATCGACGTTGATTCCTTTTTGGTTCACCGTATCATATACTAGCTTTCCCGCCCTGGCAACGGTCAGATCTTGAACGATAACTGTCACTTTTACCCCGTATTGTTCCCCCAATTCCGCTGCTAATTGTTCTAGTTTATCCCTAGATCTGGCGACTAAAATTAGCTCCATTTGCCGTTGAGCAAGTTGACGAGCAAAGACGACACCGATACCAGTGGAAGCACCGGTAATGAGGGCTGTTTTCATAGAAGATCAATCAAAAATAGCTTTTTTGCTGGAATTGTACCACAATTACCCTTCCATTTACAGTTCTTAACTTGGCGGGGAAGGCATTTTTTCAACTCAAAATATATGTTAGGCTAGAAATAGAACAAAGGTCGAGGGAGGTACACAAATGACAGTTATAAGCTTCACTGATCAAGATATTGCCAAGTATACCGCCGCTGATATGGCTTCTTTAGCCGAACGACTAGAAAAAGATGAGTATAGTAACCCCTTCGAGGCTTTGCGGGATTGGCATCTGTTGCGAGCGATCGCTTTTCAAAGGCAGGAATTAGCCGAACCTTATCTTTATCTTTTGGATCTAGAAGCCTACGATGAGGCTTAAAGTGGCTTCGTTAAACAAAACTTAACACAAATTACCCGGTGTGTGAGACTAGCACACCGATAATTTTTGTTTATGGTATTCTCTGGCTGAAAAAAGCCCCTAGCTTTTTGCCCCTTCTTTCCCTAATATCAGTAACAAAGTATTTTTAGGCGATCGACTAAATTATGGGCAAACAATACAACGTTTATGGGATCGGTAACGCGCTCGTCGATATGGAATTTCAAGTCTCTCCTGAATTACTGCAAGAATTAGGCATCGATAAAGGAGTGATGACACTGGTGGACGAAAATCGTCAAACCCAGTTGATGGAAAAATTGGCTCTTGATTGTAAACGCAGCGGTGGCGGATCGGCGGCGAATACCCTAGTAGCGATCGCTCAGTTGGGGGGTAGAGGTTTCTATTCTTGTAAAGTGGGCAATGACGAATTAGGTAAGTTTTATCTGCAAGATCTGCGGGCCTGTGGTTTGCATACCAATGAACACGGCGGCGAAAAAGAGGTGGGAATCACGGGAAAATGTCTAGTTTTTGTGACTCCCGATGCCGATCGCACCATGAATACTTTTCTCGGCATCACCGGGGAAATTTCCGAACGGGAATTAGTCCCTTCAGCGATCGCTAATGCCGATTATCTCTATCTCGAAGGTTATCTCGTCACCTCTCCCACTGCCAAAGCTGCCGCTATTAAAGGGCGAGAAATTGCTCAGGCTGCTGGAGTCAAAACCGCTTTATCCCTGTCGGATCCCAATATGGCGATCTTCTTCCGAGAGGGATTACTGGAAATGATCGGAACGGGGTTAGATTTCGTTTTCGCTAATGAGTCGGAAGCTTTGACTATTTCCGGCAGCGAGGAAATCGAGTCAGCGATCGCCTATTTTAAAACCATTGCCAAAGGATTCGCTATCACCCGGGGTGCCAATGGTTCTTTGATCTATGATGGCGAAAATCTCCTGGAAATTGACTCCCATCCCGTACAAGCGATCGATACCGTCGGCGCGGGGGATATGTACGCAGGTGCGTTTCTCTACGGTATTACCCACGGTATGGGTTACAAAGGGGCGGGAAATCTCGCTTCTCTAGCGGCTGCCCGGGTGGTTTCTACTTTTGGGGCGCGTTTACAAACCGAGGAAATTCAATCCCTGCGCGATTCGATCGTTTTGGGATAGGTTTTGTCGGTGATCAGCTTTCAGTCAGTGGTCAGGTTTTTTCTCTCTGCTCCCTGCTCATAGACAGTCTTAACCAGTAATTTAGATAGTTATACTAAATCCTGTTTAAAAGGTATAGGAGAGTGGGGAGAAGGGAGCGGGTTTTTCAAGTTGGATTGGGAGTTAATCATGCTATTAAAAACCGATTCAGTATAACGTTTCCGTTAGACATCAGACACTAATGGTAAACGACGAATACGAATACGGCTTGGCTCAACCGTAATGGCTGATCCTTGTTCTAAATCCTCCTCGCACTCAGCGATTACTGTCAACAAAAGATTCGTAAGTGCTTGGGCGCGTAATCTTTCAACCCGAATGCGAATGACTGAAGGAGTATTCGCCCCATCAAGTGCCAGCAATGTATGGAAATCCGCATCGAGAGTAGCAACAACCCGTCCCTCGTCTCTAGCCCTTTGGATAATGTCTGAGTCTTCAGCTTCAGACATCCCTATTTGGCCAACATGAATAGTGTCGATCCCAGCATCACATAATAAAGTTGCCGCAGAAAGCGGTAGTCCCTGATCAAGCAACAGCTTCATAGCGATTAGGAAGTTCAATGATGCGATCATCCAAGTAAGAAGAGGCAAAAATTAGGGCTTGTCGAATATCTTCATCCTCCAGTTCGGGAAACTCTTGATGTAATTCTGCTCGATCGGGATAAGTTGCCAGTAGCTCAATCACTCGACGAACCGTAAGGCGAAGATTACGGATGCAGGGTTGCCCATTCATACGGTTTGGATTGCTCGTAATACGATCTAGTTTCATTAGAGTAATTCTATTGCTTCATGATCACTTTAACCTTTAGCGGGGTAAGCAATGCCTGAAAAACATCCTCCACATATCCATTCTCCGTCATCAGATAAACCGCCACCCATACTATCTTTATATCACGCCCAAAAGCGTGTTAGCCAGATTAGCCCACACCGCACTTAAACCCACAGCTTCAATCAAGGTGCATGGTGCGTTCCCCAAAATCTATTAGTGGAGCAGTAAGAGCCACATTAGGGAACGCACCCTACAAGATCGGCGATCTGCTACGCAGTGCCTTCGGCATCGCACTGTTGAAGTTCTTGGGGAGACATATATATAGCGTTTCTGATTCACAAGAGGTACATTCCCGATCCTGAAAAGCTTAATCAGCAAAGGTTTAAGTGTGCCGCACAGATGCGAGAACCGCTATATTGAAATTTCTTAACTATATCTACAAATGGCTTTTTGGGTTTTAATTTTTGCAGGATTGAAGTCAAGCTAACGTTTCGGGTCAGCGGTTGCCAAAACCTTTGCATCCCACATAAGCGGCTTCGCTCAATCCGCTGCACCCGAATTGTTAGACAGATACATACTACTAGATTCAGCATCCACGCAACTGCCGAACAATGCCCAAAATTTCACCCCTTCCAAAGAACGCACCAAAATACGCTAAAACAATCGAGTCATAACTTAACTCAAAATTTTTCGACTTGGGAACAGAACTTACGTATAAATGTTGTCCTCCTAAAGAATGGCTCAGATGATACGTATAGTAACCATCTCTTAATTGGCTAACAAAGACAGAATTCTCAAAATCCTTTTTTGACAAGCGCACAGGACCGCAGTACTTGCACCTGAGTAATGAATCACGCAATTGGCTGAGATCATAAATCATAGGCTGGCTAGTGAATGGATCTTTATCTGTAAACAGATGCAAAACGCTTTGCTCAGAATTTAACGTTTGTCCAGTGACATAATTTGCAAAATGTTCGCAGTTACGGTGTCCTAAATGGTAGTCAATTCCTGTGGTCACCTGGTTAATGCGTTCGAGTATTAATTGCTTACTTGTTCCAGTGCGCTTTTCTAGAGTAATGTCTTGAAATTTCCCATTACTTCCTAGCCACTTGTACTCTGAGCCAACTTTGAATAGTTCTTTTTTCTCCACATGCCCCTTTCCACCCATCCACGACATTCCGTCCCACGGTCCCCATCCAACCGTTTTCCCGTCACCAATGTAAACAAAGAAATGACGAGTATGGGCAAAGAGTGGGACTGACAAAATATCTCCAATTTTAAACTGCATGAAGTTACGATGCTCTAAGAACTTCTTTGTTTGCTGTCTAACTACATATTATACAGAAACTTTCTGTATAACACTCTCTAGAGTAACGATATGGGTCAACTTTCTGTATAACACTCTCCAGAGTAACGATATGTAGAAACTTTCGGTGTATCACGCCCAAAAGCGTGTTAGCCATATTAGCATATTGCCAAAAACCTTGTTTAACTAAATTTCTGACAATTTTAGGCCAATTCTAGCGATAATTCCTCTGTCTGACCGCGCCCCTTGACAAAAATTTATAATTATTCGACCTTTAGCGATCGCTATCGGGAGATAGTTGTTTTTTGTTACAGCAGTGGGGAGAAGGGAGCGGGTTTTTCAAGTTGAATTGGCAGTTAATCATACTATTAAAAACCGATTCAGTATAAAGACCCCGTTATGCCGTGTCCCTACAGATAGACTTCAACGGCCCTAGCATTCGCCGCGTCACGGAATGAATATTCGCCTTGCGCCTCGATAGGTATCAATATCAAGCACAATCTCAACAAGACTTTCAACACACCGACCTCGATATTCGGAATCATTCAAAAGCCGATCAGCATTGCTAACGGTGATCACAGGCAATGACTCTGAGGTATTTTCTTCACGCAGGACCTGCTCTAGGGAATCTTTCCCTTCCATACTGCGATTAGCGGTAAGCAAAATCATCTGATTCTCTTGAGCAAGTCGCCAAACCGTCCTGTCATCACTGTTGATCGACAAATCCATCTCTGCAAAGGTGACGAACTGCATCGGGACGATATCAAGCCAGCCCTGAGTTGCGATCGCACCCAAGAAAACCAAGGCATGACCTTTGAGATTGTGATCAATCAAAAAAATCATACTTTCGACTCACGCTTTGCCTTAGCCACTCGAAGCTTTTCCCAAGCAGCCTCGGAGCCTGGCTTAGGTGGTTGCGCAGCAATACGGGCAACTCGCTCACGATTTTGCTCTTCATAATATTGTCGGAGTTCTTCAGCTTCTTTGAGAACTTGCTGGTACTCAGCTTCCACATCCGCACGATGAGCCTCAATATAAGCCAGGGCAGTGTTAATTTGCTCTTCCGTCAGATCAAATAATCCCTGAATGAACTTAGGTGGATATTGAGCAGTCACATAATCCATTACATCATAGAGGGTGATGCGGGTTCCTGCGATTGTCAGTCCTCGCTCTGTACGAATGATAGCGGTTTGTTTATTTGATGCGAGCGTCATAGCTATAGTCTCAGTCTTTCACCATCTCATTCCATATTACCGCATGAAAAAGCAAGGTGAGCAAACGCCCACCCTGACTACTAATTCGCAAGCTCTTTAATCCTCAACCCAGACTTTCAAAATGTATTTCAGCCTCGTTCCTGCATCTAGCCAGTAGTGAACTCCAATATCTGGCAATTCAGTATCACCAGGCCCCGGACTACAAGATCGGCGATCAAATTTAGACCACAGCTTCAATTAATGTGCATGGTGCGTTCCCCAAAATCGATCGCTGGAGCAGTGGGAGCCACATTAGGGAACGCACCCTACAGCTGATTCGAGCCAATTATTTTTATTAATAAATATTTAACACAATTCATACCAGGTAAGCAAGAGAGCTACGCCACTACTACCGAATCATTACCCTTCAGCGGACAGTAGGTAGTACACTTTGGATCATACCCTAACGCATTGCTCTGTTCCGCTGCAAGCCCTTATTAGGTGTTTTGTAAGCATTTTATAAAGATTATCCAAAATTTAGAAATTGTCGCAGATCAGAAACTAATTTTTGGTTGCTACAATTACCATGAGGTAATGCAATTTCTTTGCCAGAGTTCAGTTTTATAATAGCCTTATCTTCTATTGACATACCATTATCTTGAGTTTCAAGATCGATCGATTCAATTGCAGATAGAGGAAACTCCTCTATATTTGTGGTGCGGAACCACCTCTTGCGAGTGATTGTAAAACAGTTACGATCGAGATCGAATATACAGACTGAGAAGCTATCACGCGCTACTAAAGCTGACATTAACAACCCCATTAACAAAAATGGGCGGGAGTACAATAAAACTTCTTTCCAGCTTCCTCGGTGAATATCAAGCTGGTCTTCTGTGGGAGTTGAAATAAAGTAATTAATTTCACGGACAACTCTATTTGCTTCAAGCTCAGAACAAATACCCGGTATCATGGTAAAAACTCTAAGGGAAGCATCTTGCTTCACTACTACAGTCGGCAAGTGACAGTATTCTCCCGATTCGCTATCTCGGCTACTTGATTTTTCTGTCTTGGACATGGACAGTGCAGATAATTCAAATGAGACTCTTTCTCGTTTAAAGAATGATCCTATAGCTATTTCGCACGTTCCTTCATATAACTTTGCTCTTTGGCATGTCAACCTAAAACCATTCCCTGATAAGAAAGCTCCCAGTAACGGAATAAATGAAACAAAGCCAAAAATGATAAAAGCACCGCATAAAGGTTGCCTAAATTTGAATTGTCGAGAATTAGTTTGCTGAATACTCATAGTTGGATTTTCCACGAATTTATCTCACTAATATGACTTTGCGCTGTTTCACTGATTTTCTGATACGGCAGATCAAGGGGTTTAGCTTTAGTGGGAAGGTTCACCTAACTATTAATTATAGAGAAACTTTCCGTACAACACTCTCTGGGGTAACGATATGGGTCAACTTTCGGCATATTACCCCATTTAGGCGTGATCACCAGAAGTTTCCCCTATATCACGCCCAAAAGCGTGTTAGCCAGATTAGCATATTGCCAAAAACCTTGTTTAACTAAATTTCTGACAATTAGGCTCATTCTAGCGATGATTCCTCTGTCTGACCGCACCCCTTGACAAAAACTTACAATTATTCGACCTTTAGCGATCGCTATCGGGGGATAGTTGTTTTTTGTTACAGCAGTATGGAGCAGTCTAACTGATGGCTATATTTCCAGATTATCGCCCGCAGGAAACCAATCTTCATCGAGAATTTGTTCAAGGGAACCAATGGGAATAACGGGGAAAGTATCGAGGGGTAATTGAGTTCTAACTTGAGCCTCTTTTCTAGAAAATTGATAGCATTCCTCAAAGATTTCCAGAATATAGGGTTTTAAACTAGGGCTATCTTTAATTTCTTCGATTATTTGTCGGCGAAAGTTGAGAATTTCTCCCTTCCAGTGACCCTCATTTCTAGATTTTTCTCCTGTCCAGTAAGTTAGTTTCAGCAAATGTACCAGTAATTGAATCAAAAGATTTTCGATTTTGCGCTTTTCACTCCTTCCCATACTTGCTAATTCCTCTAGTAAATTCTCTAAATCTACCCGCTCAAACTGTCTCGCTTGCAGTTGATTAATAGTAGTTCTAATCCAGAGATAAAAGTCTTGTTCGTACAGAGTTTTATTGTCCATAGATACTTAGTTAAACTGAATAAAACGAGGATAATCATCAAAATTAACTATACAAACTAGCCACATATTCACCGTAGCCATTATAGGGCAGAGTTTCGATAATTTCCCAAGATAAATCACTTCTACTGCCGATAAATTTCTCCGTTGCTTGCGACCAACGGGGATGGGGTTTACTGGGGTTTACATTAGCCTCAAAATCGTATTCGTGAGCGTCAATTGTGTTCCAGTAGGTGGCGGGTTGTTTGGCGGTAAATTCAACTTTTACTATCGATTTTGCTCCTTTAAAACCGTATTTCCAAGGAATAACCATTCGCAAGGGTGCGCCGTGTTGTTTCGGTAAATCATGTCCGAAAATTCCCACAGCAAAGAAAGCTAATTCGTTGGCCATTTCTTCAATTCTTAAACCTTCTGTATAGGGCCAGGGTAAGGCTCCTAAATGTAATCCTGGCCCCTTGGTAATTTCGGGATCATAAAAGGAGGTAAAACGGACGAATTTAGCTTCTGGTTTTGGTTCCACCGCTGCGATTAAAGCACTCATCGGAAAACCCAGCCAAGGTAACACCATTGACCAAGCTTCCACACAACGAAAACGATAGATTCTTTCTTCGAGAGGGAAGGTTTTTTTAATAGTATCTATATCGTAGGTCTGGGGATTTTTTACCAATCCTCCCACTTCTACCGTCCAGGGATTCGTCGGTAATTTCTGCGCTTTTAACCAGATATTTTTCCCCCCTCCGAACTCATAAAAATTGTTATATCTCCCCGCTACAGTTTCGGCAACTATGGGGCGATTTACCGTTAAAAAATTCGGATTCTTGCTGAACCCTGCAATTTTAGGTAATTGCAAACTTTTTTCTAAAGCTTCCGAGGAGGAGGATTTACCACAAGCAGTTAATAATAGGGAACTCCCCGCAATTCCTGCCCCGATTAACCCCTGTAAAAAGCGACGACGGTTAAAATAAACACTTTCGGAAGTAACTTCATTTTCGGAAATTTGCCAAGATTTAGCTAAACGAATTAAGACCATAATTATCCCCAATTTTATTGACAAAAAAGCAGAGTTATGATATGGGATACCACAACTCTGATTGTACAATATTTTGTCAGTTTTTTTAAGAAATTTCGGCGAGCATGGGGGCAGTCACCAGAGGTTCCCGTCGTCCTTTTAAGACCATGGGAACTCCTCGCGAGGGAGCAAGGGTTAAACCGCGACGGCTGGGTTTTTCGGGGGTATTATTAACTAGAGTTAACTGATAATTGGCCAAAATTGTGGCGATAGCGATTTTCATCTCGTAGATAGCTAAAACTTCCCCGATACAACGACGCGCCCCACCACCAAAAGGCATATATTCGTAGGGGGTGAATTGTTTTTCTAAAAAGCGTTCTGGTTTAAAAGTATGGGAATCGGGGAAAGTTTGCTCGCGGTGGTGGGTCAGATAAATACAACCCATAAGAATTGTCCCTTTTTCTAAAGGATAACCATCTAGTTCTACCGGTTTTTCCACTACTCGCGGAAAAGTTAACATTCCCACGGGATGAATGCGTAAAGTTTCCGAACAAACTGCCGAAAGATAGGGTAATCGAGTTATGTCAATGGGGTTAGGATTATCTCCTAAAGTGGCTATTTCTTGCAGAATTTTTGCTTGAATTTCTGGATAGCGATGAGTCCAGTAGAGCGCCCAAGACATAGCGGTGGCGGTGGTTTCATGACCTGCGAATAATAAGGTCATTAATTCATCGCGCAATTCCTTATCGCTCATCGGGTTGCCTTCTTCATCCCGGGCCGACATCAGTAGTGATAAAATATCGGTGCGATTCGGGTTAGGATTAGCTTTTCTTTCGGCAATTTCTGTATAGATGATATCATCAATTTTTTCTTGGGAACGCCGGTATTTTCCCCAGGGACTCCAAGCACCCAAATCAGCCCGCAAAATTGGAAAAAATAACAAAGAAGCCATCACCGGAGAGTTAAAAATATCGAGCATTTCAGCCAGAATTTTTTTCAGGGTTTGATAACGTTCCCCTTGACTAATTCCAAAAACTGCCTCCATAATTACTTGTAAAGCAATCGCTGTGGTCGCTGAACGGGCTTTAAAAGGTTGATTTTGGGGCAATTCTGCCATTACTCTCAGGGTAATATCGCGGATTAAATCGCCGTAGAAACGCATTCTTTCCCCGTGAAAAGGTGGCAATAAAAGCTGACGGCGTTTTTTATGGATGTCCCCGTCTAACATGACGACGGAATAATCACCAATAATCGGGGCAATAATCCGATTTGCTTCCCCTGGTGCCGAAAATTGTTTCCGGTCATTAGTTAAAACCTGTTGTAGAGCCGCAGGACTACTGACAAAGATAAAATTATCTACAGTTAAACCCACTTTTGTGCTAAAAATATCGCCATGCTTGCGGGCGGCATTTTCCATAAAAGCTACGGGATTAATGATCCATTGTGCCATTTGCACGAAGGTGGGGGCTTTGACCTTGGGGAGGATTTTCATAGATTGATTGCTATATCCAATGCTAATTATTTCTAATTGTGACATTTTTTCCCCAGAGACGGCAAGGTGTAATAAGCTGCCCGCGCATTTAAATTGCTTATTGAGATGAGGCACTCTTGCACTCTTGCAAGAGGCAAAAGTAAAGGGATTAGGGGAGATTCAGCTAATCTAAGGATAGGCGGTTAAGATGCGTCTTAGCTTATCAAGTAAACAGCAAAAATTACCGGGCTGTTGCCTGTCTTATCTTCCAGGAGAGAGAGGGATTTTCTGGGAATTTTCAGGATTGCCTTTCTGGTCTAAACAATGATAATCGGGGTAGAATAGCCCCAGTTCTATTTAATTCGCTTCTATAGTTCAATCTCTCTTTTTTCATTCCTTATAGGGACTTTTTATGATTATTTCCAAGTTTTTGCCCTTAGGAAAAACTGTGATTATCAGGCATTTACTGTTATTAACTACATTTAGCCTTGTTTTTTTCCTGACTACTCCCCCCGCTTTTGCCCTCGAATCCAGTGCCTCTACCGGTTTTAACCCTCAAACTATTCTTTTCCATGCCTTAACTTGGGTGGATAGTTTGGGAGCCGTGGGAGCGATCGCGTTTATAATTATCTATATTCTAGCTACTGTGGCCTTTTTTCCAGGTTCAATCCTGACTTTAGGGGCTGGTGTGGTTTTTGGCGTGGTTTTAGGCTCTTTTTACGTCTTTATCGGGGCAACTATCGGCGCTACTGCCGCTTTTTTGGTGGGACGTTATCTGGCTAGGGGTTGGGTGGCGGAAAAAATTCAAGGTAATAATAAATTTCAAGCTATCGATGAAGCTGTGGGGAAAGAAGGTTTAAAAATAGTGCTTTTAACCCGTTTATCTCCCATATTTCCCTTTACTCTGCTCAATTATGCCTATGGTGTCACCGGGGTTTCTCTGAAAGATTATCTAATAGGTTGCGCGGGCATGATTCCGGGGACGATAATGTATGTCTATATTGGCTCTTTAGCGGGCAGTCTTGCCACTATCGGGACCTCGGCACCAGCCACTAACCCAGTTTTACTATGGACTATTCGCCTTATTGGTTTTATCGCTACCGTTGCCGTCACCCTCTACGTCACAAAAATTGCCCGTCAGGCCCTGGCATCAGTTCTCAGTGAGTAAACCCCTCAATCGCCATCCCCACCCCACTCCGTCCTTGGGTGGGGACTGACGCGGATTTGTTGACAGGGACTAAAAGAGAGCCGGTGCTGAGAAGTAAGTCCATGGTTGCCAATCGCTTCTAGGTGTTGAGCAGTGCCATAACCCTTGTGACGAGCGAGTCCATAATCGGGATAGCGTCTGTGCCAACGAGTCATTAAGTCATCGCGCCAGACTTTCGCTACGATACTAGCCGCCGCAATTACTGGGGATTTTTGATCTCCCTGAATTACCGCCTTTTGGGGGATTGACAAATCTTTAATAATGTGCTTGCCATCGATCCAGCAGAGACCGGGGGAAAGGGGTAATTTCTGGATGGCTCTGCTCATTGCCAGTAGGGAGGCATGAAAAATATTCAAGCGATCAATCTCTTTCACCGTAGCATAACCGATGCGACAAACAAAATCCCGTTGTATTTGCCGGCTCAATTTTTGCCGTTTTTGGGGGCTAAGTTGCTTACTATCCTTCACCCCCAACTCCCACAGCCGCCCAAAACAAGAGGGGACAGTGACCACTACCGCCGCCACCACGGGGCCAAATAAAGCCCCGCGCCCCACCTCATCGACACCGGCAATTAAGGGTTCTGCGCTCATGACTCATCGACAGTGGCGGAGGAACGACGACGACGACGACCCAGCACTGCGGTTTCAGCCTCTAGTTGTGGCTCCTCTGTCACCTCGGCGCTCACCGGGGTCTCTAAAGGAATGACTTCGCCGAGAAAAACTGGAGTTTCGGTCGCAATCGGTTCGGGCGTAAAAGTCACTGGCGCACTAGCTTCTTGGTCGATTTCCTGACTAACTTCGCTAGTGGTGGAACGACGACGACGGCGCACTAAGGGACGATTTTCGGCTTCCTCGCCAGTTTCCGTCGCCTCTACTGGGGCGGCGGCGGCTGTGTCCTCGACTTCTAGGGTAGGAGTCAAGGATATTTCAGGAGTGGGAGGCGTTTCTGGGTTTTCCGCCTCCCTTTCCCCTGCCAGTTTCACGGAAACAATCACCGATTTCGGGTCTTTAAACTCCTTATCCACCAGAATCAGGGGAGAAATGCCCATTAAAGAATAAACTTCCTGTTCTACCTGGGTCATTTCCACGGAAACCCGCTCCCGTTCGCTGACGGGGATATTTTTGGCGGCGCCGGCATCTTCTCCCCGTTTCGAGAGACGGGCGGGGCGTTCTCGTTTTTCCTCCAGGCGTTGTGGTTCTGATTCCGGCTCGATTTCGTTGTTAATACCGTTAGTAGAGGCTTTTTCGGTTCGTTCCTCTTTTAGCAACAGTTCCGAGGGACGACGGCGACGGCGACGGCGAGAATTATTAACCTGTTCTTGATAGTTGGGGTGGAAGGAAAGATCCATCCCTTGGGCGTTTTCTTCGGCCTCAAATTCGGAGAAAACTTCTAGATAGGGTTCGGCAGCCGCAACGCTAGGAGCGCTCTTATCGGGTAGAACTTTTGTATTAGTCGGCGTAACAACAAAGGTTTCTCTTTCCGCGCGGCTAACGGTGGGGGTTTCTAGGGCGATGGCGTTGCCTTCTCCGGGTAGATGGGCTAAATGGCCCAGTCCGCCGCAATGGTCACAGGTTTTGCCGAATAATTCATAAATGTTTTTCCCCTGACGCTTACGAGTTAATTCCACTAACCCCAATTCCGATAATTGGGCAATCTGGGGCCGGGCCTTATCGCTTTTCAGGGCCTTATTAAACAATTCCAGCAGTTTCAACTGGTCGCGACGGGAATCCATATCGATGAAGTCCACCACCACCACACCGCCGATATTTCTCAAGCGCAGTTGTCGGGCGATTTCTGTGGCAGCCTCGCTATTAGTCCAGAGTACGGTTTCTCGGGCCGTGGCCGAACGGGTAAAGGAACCGGAGTTAACATCAATTACCGTTAAAGCTTCCGTCGGTTCGATGATAATGTAGCCGCCGGATGGTAAATCAACCCGGGGTTTCAGGGCCTCGCGAATGGCGGCGTTAACCCGGAAATAGTCGAGAATTGGCTGGGTTTCCCGATGGGAGTCGATATAAACCCCTTCGAGAGCTTTGCCGCCGCCCCAGTTCGTCAATTGCTGTTTAACTCGTTTTACCGCCACCGGGTTATCAACAACAATGCGATTGACATCGGCACTGTACATATCCCGCAAAACCCTTTGAATAAAGTCATCATCGCGGTTAAGCAGGGCCGGGGCGCGGCTGCTGACGGCCATCTGTTGGATGCTCTCCCACTGTTTTTGCAGAAATTCCAAATCCTCGATAATCGCTTCTTCCGCTTTGCCTTCGGCCTCGGTGCGTACCAGCAAACCCATCCCCGCCGGTTTGACCAAAATCGCTAAAGCTCGTAAACGGGAGCGCTCGTCTTCACTGCGGATGCGACGGGAGAGATTCACCCCGCGACCATTGGGCATCAATACCAGATAACGACCGGGGAGAGTGACATTTCCCGTTAGCCGCGGTCCCTTGTTGCCGGTGGGTTCCTTCATTACCTGTACCAGCACTTTTTGCTGGGGGGCCAGTAATTCCGTGATAGCACCGGCGGTTTTTTTCAGTCTTAAGGGGCCCAGGTCGGTGACATGAATAAAGCCATTGCGTTCCGCATCGCCAATATTGACAAAGGCCGCATCTATCCCGGGGATGACATTTTCTACTAATCCTAAATAGATGTCGCCCACCTGCTGATTACCTGTGGCTACAACTAATTCCTGAATTTGATCTTCCCAAAAAACAGCCGCTATATGGTGTTGTTCGGCTATGATTATTTGTTTTGGCATTCAATTTCCTCAATCTTTCGGTTTCAAAAGCGACGGACTATGGGCTATTTGTCTATGCTTTGAGGCTACTTCTGGAAATCTGGTCTTGTTAAGAAAGTTCTAAGAAGATGAGTCCGCATCGTTAAAGCCTCATCTTGATGTTCATCTGCCTCTCAGACGTGGGAACTGAGTCTTGGTTTCAGTTGTTAAGTCTGTTTGGCAAGTGCCGGCTTGACCGACAATTAGGTAAGCACAGCCAGGAGACGAGATTTTCAATTAATCCCTGAGTCTTGCTCGATAACAGCATTTTTTATCCGTTTCCGCCGGTTCTGTCTATCAGAATCTAGGAAAAAAGGAGTTTTTGAGTTACTCCCCTCGGCAACAGGTTTCTGTGGAAGGGAAAATAGCGCACTTTTCGATTTTCCAAAAACCACGATTCTTTTAAGAAATGCTTTAATCGAGTCTTATAGACGACTATAACTCACTCGGTCACTCTCTGACAAGACGATGATCCCCTGACCAAGATAAATTTTTCGGGGTAAGAAAGGAGTCAGGGGCTATAATTCAGCAGTCAAGAGGCATGATAGGCAATAAAATAGACCTAAAAAGCTATCTAGCTGACTTTTCAGGCTAAAATTCCCTTTTTATCCCCTTTTGGCTTTCTCAAGAATTAATTAACCCGTTAGTCTAGTTGGGATTATTGACGAGATGACCAGATTGACGGTTTCCTTAAATCCCTTAATTCCTGTTCAGACAAGGCGATAACGTTCAAAACTCCCCGTAAATCCGCTTCTGACTCGATTTCTAGCAATTCTTGCAGGTAGGGACGATAACGGTATAGTCGATAACCTTTCCCCTCTAACCATCGGGCCACGGCCAAATTACGGCCTTGATTAAACACTCAATTAAAAGTTGACTGGAGATAAGCTGTTGGTAATTTAAATTGCTTGTTGAGACGAGGCAAGAGGCAGCAGTAAAGGGATTGGGGGAGATTCGGCTAATCTAAGAATAAGCGGTTTAACTACGGTTTGCTGAATAAATCTAAAAACCTTGTTGGATAATATCTTGAGGCTTTTTTGAAATCAAAAAGTTCCGGGCCTGGGAGTGATCGGGGGGAAAATTTAGGCACTTTTTCCCTGAAAATTAGGTAATTGGCCACCTCAAAACCAGTAAAACCCTACACCCCACACCCCACACCCTGTCCCCACGAAAAACTTTTTGCCGCAAACCCTAACTACGTCTTAGCTTACTGACGATAAAGCGCTAAATAATCACTCATAATCTAGTATGACCTGCACCCATTTGGGCGGACGAGAAATCGGATTCCCAAGGCGATCAAGAACTAATAACGCCACTAAATGCACGGCAAATAAGTATAATAAACTATTGACAAATATACCCACAACTGCTAACGATTGCACTTGCAGCAGCGTCGGTTTAGCGAGAATCCCTAACCAGGTGAAAATCCAATCAATAAAATTAGTCGCTTGGGTAATCACATATAACCAGAGATTTTCGCCTAAAAGAATTGAAAACAACCAAAAACGAAAGAATAAACCAAAAGCCCCCAACAGTCCCCCAGTCAAGATAGAAAATTCCCAGCGCGCACCCCGGCGCCAGCATAGCCCCAATTGTAACCCCATCAGGCCGTGGGGAATCAAAAAGACGATACTGCGAGTCGGTCCCATTAACACCGACAAAAGTAAACTAGAAACTAATGCTGTCATGCAAGCACAACGAGCGCCCCAACGTAAATAGGCTAAAGCGACAGGAATCGGGAAGAAAACCCTTAATAACGGTCCGAGGGGAAAATAATAGTCAATTAACCAGATTAAACTGGTAGCACTGGCCAAAAAAGCCGTTTCCACCGTGATCAGGGTAGCGATAGACTTGAGAGGAGATGGTTGGATAGGTTTGGCAGTGGGTTTATCTAGAGGTTGCCCCTCTTCCCCCAGATCTACCCAATTGGTTTCATCTATTGTCTCTTCTGAGGATTGAGCGGGAGAATTAGCGTTAGAATCATTCATTCTATCAGTTATCCGGTGGTCGGGACGGGTTGGCCGGTTATTCTTAGCTTAGACTTGCGACTCCCAGTCAGGCAAGAGGCAAAAAATAAGTAGGTAGGTGTTAAAAATTGTCAACCCCCCCTTATTAAGCTATCGATTAGTCAGAGCTTTCTTAACAAAAAGAGAAGAAACTAAAAAAGGGAAACGATTGATAGACATAGTTTTGAAAGAAGGAATCATGCCAAATCCGGTTGTTAAAGACTGATTATTTATTCTTCCTGTTGCCTCTTGCCTCTTGCATGAGTGCCTGTCTTGATATGTAGCCTATACTCAACGGATTTAATATCAAGGTCGAGGTGAGCAAAAAAATAGAGAAATGGGCAGCCCAAGAATTACAGTATGCAGACCTAGGGGACACGAGAAGAAAGAAAGGATTAATCAGTATCGTGGACAACTTCGCCAGCCAACCTAGTATAAATAAGTGTCTCACAAGTATCGGGAAATTTAGCCGCCGCCAGTGCCACCTACGACTTTGGGAATTCACCCTATTTTCAACCCTCAAATCTAATTGCCGCCCAAGCTAAAAGTACAGTAGAAAGAATCAAAGAACATCCAATAGTTTTGGCAGTTCAAGACAGAACCAGTTTAAACTTAATAATTGCTTCTCTTGGTTTTTTTTAGGGAGAAAAGGCGACCCTTCGGCTTCTCTCAGGCTTCGGTCGTGAGCTCAGCGTTGAAACTATTTGCTTGGAACCGCGAAGGTTAGATGATATCAGCCAGACTTGCAAACTATCTGATCAAATTAGTTCCCCCATAGAACTCCCTTGAGCCATCAGGCACACTTTTTTCTTTTTGTCAAATTTTATGTTAAGAAAGATGTGAGTAATGGATAGCTTAATAAGGGGGAATCTGACAATTTTTAAAACCTACCTACTTAGCTATCTAGGGACTATTTCTGATAAGATTTAATTTTATACTCCCATCTCCCATGTCGTTAATTCAATGGTATCCCGGTCATATTGCCAAAGCGGAAAGAAAACTCAAGGAACATCTTAAACTCGTGGATGTGGTCCTAGAAGTGCGCGATGCTCGCATTCCCTTAGCTTCCCATCATCCCCAGGTGGACGATTGGATTGGCAATAAACCGCGCTTGTTAATCTTAAATCGTCTCGATATGATTCCCGAATCTGCCCAGCAACAATGGGTAACATGGTTTAAAAGTCAAGGAGAAACCGTCTATTTTACTAACGCTAAACAGGGAGAAAGAGTCAAAGCAATTATCAAAGCGGCGGAAAAAATTGGCGATGAAATTAACCAAAAACGTCAACTGAGAGGAATGTTACCGCGTCCAGTGCGTGCCGTGGTGATCGGGTTTCCCAATGTGGGCAAATCTGCCCTGATTAACCGTTTATTAGGGCGAAAAGTCGTCGCCAGCGCCCGCAGGGCCGGAGTAACGCGACAATTACAATGGGTACGAATTTCCGACACCTTAGAACTATTAGACGCGCCGGGGGTGATTCCTTCCCGTTTAGATAATCAAAGGGATGCGGTGAAATTAGCTATCTGTGAGGATATTGGGGATGCTGGTTATGATAACCAAAGGATAGCGGCGGCTTTTGTCGATTTATTAATAGAATTACACTATGAAGGTCTTTTACAATCTCGTTATGGGTTGAATACTCTAGACATGACCGGGGAGGATTTTATCGAAACATTGGCCAATCTCAAATATCAAGAAGATAAAGAAAGGGCAGCCATGCAGTTACTCAATGATTTTCGTAAGGGAATAATCGGGGCTATCCCCTTAGAATTGCCTCCTTCCTCTTGAAATAGTCGCCGCCGCCGACCCAGTTAATCCCCGAAGCGGATAAGATTAAAGAAATCGGTAAAGTTGCGAGGATCGATCGAACTGTGAAGGAAGATAGGGAATAAACGACAGAGATAAAAAGTAACCGTTCAGGGGGGTTTCATAGCAAATCCGTTTTTGATAGTGGGAAGTGGGATTAACTGGGAATCCAACTGTAAAAACCCAGTTATGGATTGTTTCCCCCCGCTCCCCTATACCTTTTAAACAGGATTTTGTATTACTAGGGTTTGCCAATCTGGGTTTTAAATGACTTGTGAAACAGCTGCAATACAAGCAAAACACATTTATATATAGACATACCGAGTTGGGTTAGACCAAAAAATATACGAGAAAATATTTACTGAAGATTAGACATCTCCAAGAGCGACAACCCAATCACGGCTCGCCTTGACACCTTGTACTAACAAAGTAGTTTAATGGCTAAAATCTATGTCTTTCGCTACTATCATTTCTCTGCCTAGAGTCCTAGAAGAGCGATATAGTTCTTCTCGTTGTGCCAGCAAGTTTGAGGGAGCCTTTATCTTTTCGTTGATTTTAACAAATATCTATTAATTATTGTTAAGTATTAGAGATTTAAAAAAATTATAACGATAGAATGGGTTCGAGGCTTAGATGGGCTGTAGAGCAGGGTAGTTATTTATTTAAAAACTTAAGGATGTAGTCTTTTTGTTTTATATTAGTTGGGAGGTAAAACCATGAATAAACATCTCCGTTATTCACCGTTGACTGGGATAAGTGCCACGTTGTTGAGCCTAGTTTCCCTCTTAAATTCTTCCGGTAGTGCTGGGGCTGTTACCTGTACCCTGGAACAAATAAATTCTCCAGAAGTTAAATCTAAAATTGAACAGATCAAGACTAAAACCTTGTCACAACAGTTACAAATAGTTAATCAATGGAGTAAAGACTTATATCCCCTGAGCGATTGGGAAGGAAAACGACAGGACCCGATCTTCTGTTCGGTAATTGCCACGGTTCAAGAATCGACCGTACCCTTAGAAGTCAGGAAAAATGCCGCTTATGTTTTGAGGGGCATCGGCACAGAGGCAGAAGATGCCATACCCCCACTAAAAGAGCTGCTCCTCGATCCCTCTCAACCCCCCGAAATGCGGAAAAGTGTCATTTGGGCGTTGCGAGGCATTGGGGCGATCCCCGTAGTCCATGAACTGGTAGAGGTGCTAAAAAACCCAGATAATAACGATGAACTGCGGGGATTAGCGATAGAAACCCTCGTGAGTATTTTTGATATCGATAAAAATGTACCTAAAAATGCGGGGGCGATTCCGATACTCGAAGGTATCCTGAAACAAGATACCAATAGTCATCTGCGCGCTAGTGCGGCCAAAGCTTTAGGACAAATTGTCACCCCAGACCTAGCTTTAGTAGAACTTTTTCATCAAGCTTTAGGTGACCCCTCTTGGGTTGTCCGCAAAGAAGCCGCCGATGCTTTGGGCAGAATCGCCCAAAATAGCAAAGATAGCGGGATTCGTAAAGCTCTTCAAGAGACTATCCCCGAACTTCGCACGGCTTTAGACGACCGAAATTATACCCTACGCTCCTATGTCGCTTCCGCTTTAGGACAAATAGGAGGCAGTGATCGCGAAACCCTAGGGAAATTGCGTGACATCCTAGAAAACGATCCCAATTCAATCGTTAGAGGTGATGCGGCCGCCGCTTTGGGGATGCTAATAGCACAAAAAGATACTTTTGATTTCAACAGCGATCAAAAAACCCTCGAAAGCCTTACCAAGGCTTTGGATGAAGAACAGCCCAAAGCTGCTCAAGCGATAGCGGCGATCGCTCAGAGTTTTCCCGATCAGGCCCGGAACAACAAAATCGATGTTAAGAAAGCGATCGATTCTTTGAATGAAGCCTTGGCAGCCCTGAAAGAGAAGCAGTCTCTTTATGAACAGGAGATTAGAAAAACCGAGCAACAGCTAGAGATTCTCAGAATGATCCAAGCAGAACAGTTTATCCTACACGATATACTCAAAAATCCCTGGGCATGGGCCGTGGTGATTGTACTGAGTTCCTACGGTGGAATGTTCTGGTTAAAACCACTCTGGTTATTGAAACTCGATGATGATTTGTTAGGGACATTGGAAACCGCCTCCAAGATTAGCAATCCGCTCGTTTCCGAGATCGGTTCTGTAACGGTGACTTTTTTACGTTTACTCTCTCCCCTCAAATATCATGGACGAGTTTTAGATGCTTGGGTGGCGGTTCACATCAAATCGGTACGAGAAGCCTTTCAACAAAAAGACACGGTAGAAAAAAGACTGGTTCACGTTCCTAGTCCAGTAGTTTTAAATGAACGGATGACCATCGCCCAACTCACTCCCAAACACCTGCAAAATACCTTTGCCACACAAAAAAACCTGTTGATTTGGGGTGAAGGCGGTTCAGGCAAAACCAGTCTTGCCTGTCAGATTGCCCAATGGGCGATGTCCGAGGACGAAAACGAGCGAATCCTTAAACATCGAATGTTACCGGTACTGATCGAAGACGATCTCGATCCCGACCCCGATCACGATAAATGTCCCTTTACCGATGCGATTTTGGGACAACTCAACGACGAGTTAGGACAAGATACCGACCCTATTTCGGCAAAACTTCTCGAACAACTGCTTAGAAAACAGCGTATCCTCGTTATTGTCGATCATCTCTCGGAAATGAGTACCGAAACCCGCGATCTCATTCGTCCGGAAATGCCCGATTGTCCCGCCAAGGCTTTGCTAATTACCTCTCGCCTTCGGGAAGTCCTCGGTCATGTTGTTAAAACTACCATTCAACCCCTGCGGATTGAAGGTAATCACCTATCGTCTTTCATGGATGCTTATCTGAGGGAACGAGGCAAACGGGAACTCTTTCCCGATCCTGAATTTTTCGATGCCTGTCGTCACCTATCTCAGATCGTCGACCGCGGCAATATCACCGTCTTCTTGGCGAAACTTTATGCCGAACAAATGATCGCCTCTAAAGTGGAATCAGCCCAAACTCTGACCGCCTCGTTGCCCGATAACGTCCCTGATTTAATGCTTCATTATATTAACGAACTGAATCGGGATGTCCACAAAGATAAATTAGAAGATCGCATAGTACAGAAAACAGCGAAAATTGTGGCTTGGGAATGCTTGAAAAGTACCTATCAGCCGAACACCGCCGCAATTGAAGATATTTTGCTGGCTTTGGCCGATAATACCGCAGAAATTCGCCTAAAATATCTGGAACAACGCCTACATCTTATCCAAATCGTCGGACCTGCCCAAGATCGTCTCCGTTTCGCTCTCGATCCCATCGCTGAATATTTAGCGGCTTTGCACCTGCTCGACCTCTATCGGGATAATGATAGTCAATGGTGGGAATGGCTAAAACACCTAGACACCACACCCAAAGGTTTTTTAATCGCCCTGCGCGATTGTTGTCAGGTAAAAGGCCAAGAAGCCAAAGTTCCTGACTTTGTCCTCGAAAAACTAGCTCCTATCAATGGAAAAACCGTTAATGTACCCGAATTTTTACCTAGCTCAATCGGTAATCCCCTAGTCTTATCCTAGCCAAGAGCATCTCTCCTTTGCCCCACCCTCCTAGATTTTATTAAAGAAATCGGTAAAGTTGCGAGGATCGATCGAACTGTGAAGGAAGATAGGGAATAAACGACAGAGATAACAAAGACTATGGGCAAACCGACTGGCTTTATCGAATTCCTGCGTGAACTTCCTTCCGAACTTACCCCCCTCGATCGCCTTCATAATTGGGATGAGTTTCATCTTCCCATGCCAGAAGATAAACTCCGCAATCAGGCCGCCCGTTGTATGGATTGTGGTACACCATTTTGTCACACGGGAACGCTAATTAGTGGCATGGCCAGTGGTTGCCCGATTAATAACCTGATTCCCGAATGGAATGATTTAATCTATCGAGGATTGTGGCGAGAAGCCCTCGATCGCCTTCATAAAACCAATAATTTCCCCGAATTTACCGGTAGAGTCTGCCCCGCTCCCTGTGAGGGTTCCTGTGTTCTCGGTATTCATAATCCCCCCGTTACGATCAAAAATATTGAATGTTCAATTATTGACAAAGGTTGGGAATCCGGTTGGATTACTGCCAATCCCCCCGCCATCCGTACCGGCAAAAAAGTGGCCGTGATCGGTTCTGGACCTGCTGGATTAGCGGCCGCCGACCAGTTAAATAAAGCCGGTCACTGGGTGACAGTTTATGAACGGGCCGATCGCCCCGGGGGGCTATTAATGTACGGTATCCCCAACATGAAGTTAGATAAGGAAGAAGTCGTTCTGCGTCGTCTCCAGATGCTCGAACAGGAAGGGGTAAAAATGGTCTGTAACACGGAAGTGGGCAAGGATATCAGCGCCCAAGACCTATTAAACGAATACGATGCCGTGGTTATCTGTACCGGGGCCACCAAACCCCGGGATTTAAACATCGAAGGTCGCCAATTAAAGGGCATTCACTTCGCCATGGAGTTTCTCACCGCTAATACAAAAGCACTATTAGATGGACAACCGGGGGAGGATTTTATCTCGGCCGCGGGTAAAGACGTGGTAATTATCGGCGGTGGCGACACGGGAACCGACTGTGTGGGGACTTCTCTGCGTCATAACTGCCGTAGCGTCACCCAATTAGAGATCATGCCGCAACCGCCCCGAGAACGGGCCGCCGATAATCCCTGGCCCGAATGGCCGAAAATCTACCGTCTGGACTATGGACAAGAGGAAGCGGCCGCGCGTTTTGGCGATGACCCCCGGGTTTATACCACCACGGCGACTAAATTCGAGGGGGATAGCGAGGGCAACGTCACAGGGATTCACACGGTACGGGTGGAATGGCAACGCAACGAAAAAGGGCAGTTTATCCCCCAACCGGTAGCAGGAACCGAAAAATTCATCCCGACACAATTAGTTCTATTAGCCATGGGATTTTTGGGACCAGAACAGCCTTTACTCGATGATTTAGGCTTAGAAAAGGATGCTCGCAGCAATATCAAGGCCGAACACGGTCAATTTGCCACTAGCTTACCTAAAGTCTTTGCAGCGGGGGATTGTCGTCGTGGTCAAAGTTTGGTGGTTTGGGCGATTAATGAAGGCCGCGGGGCTGCCAGGGAATGCGATCGCTTTTTGATGGGGGCGACGGATTTACCGTGAACCAGTAGTTAGGGCTTGCTGAAAAAGTTTTTTGTGGGGGCAGGGTGTGGGGTGTGGGGTGTGGGGTGTAGGGTTTTACCGATTTTGAGGGGGTCAATTACCTAATTTTCAGGGAAAAAGTACCTGAATTTTCCCCCCGATCACTCCGGGATCCGGTACTTTTTGATTTCTAAAAGGTCTAAAAGTCTTACCCAACAAGGTTTTTAGATTTATTCAGCCAGCCCTAGTTACTCTCGCCATTGTCCTGACTTGCTGGGGGTGTTTTCCCCTCGTTATAGTCAGGGCTAAAAAGAGGCCTCAGCCATAGCCATCAAAACCCAACCGCCGGTCAAACCTTCTCAATCTGAAGAGGAGGAGGAGCGAGGAAACAATTGTCCCTATTGCCTATCTAGACAATTGCTCCCTGTTTAAACCGTTGCCGCCGATGAATCAAGCACCACCTGTTCATTGGTGGGTAACTCCAGACAATAACCCGCACCGTAAACGGTTTTAATATAGCGAGGGTGACGGGGATCGGGTTCTAGTTTCGTTCTCAGATGGCGAATATGAACGCGAATAGTCTCGATATCATCATCGGGATCGTATCCCCAGACCTCCTTGAGAATATCACTAGGGGAAACGGTTTGACCGTGACGTTGGAGAAGACAGTGGAGTAACTCAAATTCTAGATGGGTTAACTTGACCACACTTTCAAACCAGACTGCCTCAAAACGTTCGGGAACCAGGGTTAAAGGTCCAAAACTGAGTATTTCTGAGTGTTTAGCGGCTTGGGGAATGCGATCGGTGCGTCTGAGGAGAGCGCGTACCCTAGCTAACATTTCCTCCACCTCGAAAGGTTTGGTCAGGTAATCATCAGCACCCGCATTAAAACCTTCCACTTTATCTTGGGTTTGTCCTAAGGCTGTGAGCATCAAAATCGGGATGTCGGACGTGCGTTCATCTCGTCGCAAACGCTGACAGACAGTAAAACCATCGACTTTGGGCAGCATTAAATCCAGCATGATTAAATCGGGTTGTAACTGGACGGCCAAGGCCTGGCCTTTAATCCCGTCCTCTGCGGGATTAACGTCATAACCCGCCATCTCCAAGTTGATGGAGACTAATTCCGCGATTGCAGGATCATCATCGATTACAAGTATTCGGGGCATTACCAGAGTGTTATGACTAAGGGTTTGGGTAGGGGGTTGCTAAATGTGTTCTCGCTGACATCGCAACTAGGGCTTTGTCTCTCAAGGGCTTGAGTTTAGCACAACATAAAGAATCCTGTACTGATTATAAGCATGATTGCTAAATTCGGTTTTAATTTGTGAAATTTTGCTGATATAAGTCTCGTGAATGTTAAGAATTGCCAAGAAGTGTGAAGAATGTCGAGCAAGAATTGATATTGGTGCTAAATTATACCCTCTCTCTCCCCGAGATCAACTAGGGAGCAGTTTTTCACTAATCTTTACAATTGCGCCATCTCGATCGATACCGGTTTTAACTGGCGGTCAAGTCCTGCTAGAGCTAAATTTCTCCCCTAAGCTCCCCCGGCGGCACTGTAAAAATTCTTAATAAAATTACCGATCAATTCAGTTTAATCTACCCAAATAGGCGGTTTTAGTAAGCATCTGTAACGAACCCGATCCATTCTACTCATCCCAACAGGTGATCATAATATGAGCGTTAATTTATCAACTCAACTGCGGGAAGGCACGAAAAAATCCCACACCATGGCAGAAAACGTCGGTTTTGTCAAGTGTTTTCTCAAGGGTGTGGTAGAAAAAACTTCCTATCGCAAACTGGTGGCTAACCTCTACTTCGTCTATTCGGCCATGGAGGAGGAGATGGAAAAACTTCCTAGTCATCCGGTCGTTTCTAAAATCTGTTTTCCTGAACTCAATCGCAAAAATGCGCTGGAACAGGATTTATATTTTTATTACGGTCCCAATTGGCGCAACGAGATCGCTTTATCTCCCGCAGGTCAGGCCTACGTTAACCGGATTCGGGAAATCGCCACAACAGAACCCGAATTATTAGTCGCTCATTCCTATACCCGTTATCTCGGCGATCTGTCCGGGGGGCAAATCTTGAAAAAAATCGCCGAAAAAGCGATGAATCTGGAAACTGGTGGCACGGCTTTCTATGATTTCAAAGATATTACCGACGAAAAAGCCTACAAAAACCACTATCGTCAAACCCTCGACGAGTTACCGGTAGATCAAGCCATGGCTGATCGCATTGTCGCCGAAGCTAACGCCGCTTTTGGCATGAACATGAAAATGTTCCAAGAGTTGGAAGGTAATCTGATCAAAGCGATCGGAATTATGCTCTTTAATACTCTCACCCGTCGTCGCAGCAGCGGCAGCACCGAAACTGGATTGGCCACCGCCGAACAGTAGTCAAGAAAACCTAAAAAAAACGGATAATTCTGGAATTGGGGTAATGGTCAGCCATGATTATTATCTTAATTTCAGAGTTATCCGTTATATTTTTGCTTTTTATTCGGTCGTCAGGATTCAGGAGATTATTTTTATTTATTCTCCCTACACCCCACACCCCACTTCCCCACTACCCCACTTCCCCACTTCCCCGATGATCGAGAAAAAACTTCATCAAGAGGGGAACAACTTCCAGTAAGATGAAAAATGGTCAGTGAAAAAGCTAACCGAAATTTATTGTCGGAAATGGTAACACCGCCCCATTTCCCCAGACCCTAGAGGCTAGAGTCCGGTAAACCAGCGGATAAAAATTGACATCCATGAGTGCAGACATTTTCGATCGAGTTAAAAAAGTTGTTGTGGAACAATTAGAAGTAGAGGATCCGGATACAGTTATCCCTGAAGCAAGCTTTGCCAATGATCTGAAAGCGGATTCCCTTGATGTGGTCGAGTTAGTGATGGCTTTAGAGGAAGAATTTGATATTGAAATTCCCGACGAAGCGGCCGAACAAATTGACACTGTGGGCAAAGCTGTCGAGTATATTAACGAGAAAGTAGGAGCAACCGCCTAATTATTGCGGGAAAATTGACAATTAGGATTAAATATCTGGGGCAAAATCTGCCCTTATTTTTGAACAAACATGACAGAATTGCCATTAAAAAGGGTTGTCATCACGGGGATGGGTGCAATCACTCCCCTCGGCAATAATCTAGCAGACTATTGGACAGGCTTAATCAACGGCAAAAGTGGCATTGGTTTAATCACCCACTTTGATGCCTCCCGTCACGCTTGTCGCATTGCTGGGGAAGTGCGGGGTTTTGACCCCCACGACTATGTGGATCGCAAAGAGGCAAAGCGCATGGACCGTTTCGCTCAATTTGCCGTCGCCGCCAGTTTACAAGCACTGCAAGATTCTCGATTAGTTATCGACGCTCTCAATGCCGATGATATAGGTGTACTAATCGGTACGGGCGTAGGCGGCATAAAAGTGCTGGAGGATCAACAGGAAATTTACTTGACAAAAGGTCCGAGCCGGTGTAGTCCTTTCATGATCCCGATGATGATTGCCAATATGGCCGCCGGTTTAACCGCTATCCATACGGGGGCCAAGGGACCGAGTAACTGCACCGTGACCGCTTGTGCTGCTGGTTCCAATGCCATCGGCGATGCTTTTCGTCTAGTACAAAGGGGTTTGGCCAAAGGAATGATCTGCGGTGGGACGGAAGCCGCCGTTACCCCCCTAGGATTGGCTGGTTTTGCCTCCGCTAAGGCCCTGTCCACCCGCAACGATGACCCCACCCGGGCCAGTCGTCCCTTTGACAAGGATCGGGATGGTTTTGTTATGGGGGAAGGGGCAGGAATCTTGATTATAGAGGAATTAGAAACGGCCTTAGCCCGTGGGGCGCGGATTTACGCCGAAATGATCGGTTATGGTCTGACTTGCGATGCCTATCACATGACGGCACCGGTTCCCGATGGTCGTGGGGCCACCAGAGCGATCGAATTAGCGCTCAAAGATGCCGGTTTGACTCCGGCGGAAATTAGCTATATCAACGCCCACGGCACCAGTACAGGGGCCAATGATCCCACGGAAACCAAGGCGATTAAAAAAGCTTTAGGAGAATCGGCCTACAAAATCCCCGTCAGTTCCACCAAATCGATGACAGGCCACCTTTTAGGCGGTTCTGGTGGTATTGAAGCCGTGGCCACGGTAATGGCGATCGCTAATGATCGGATTCCCCCGACTCTCAACCTGGACAATCCTGACCCCGATTGTGATCTCGATTACGTCCCCTACGAAAGTCGTCAGCAGATAGTTAACGCTGCCCTTTCCAACTCCTTTGGATTTGGTGGCCATAACGTCACCTTAGCTTTTAGAAAATATGCTTGAGTCGATGCCCCTGAAAGAGTAATCTGTGAGTGGCTCCCTCTTTAACCTGGTCTTATTTTTGTAGTTCATTCTAAAAAACATTATGGTTGTCGCCTCCCAATCCCTCGAAGAACTTTGTATTAATGCGGTGCGTTTTTTAGCGGTGGATGCCGTGGAAAAAGCTAAATCGGGACACCCCGGACTGCCCATGGGAGCCGCACCCATGGCCTTTGTCCTCTGGGATCAATTCCTGCGTTTTAACCCGAAAAACCCCCAATGGGTCAATCGCGATCGTTTTGTTCTCTCCGCCGGTCACGGTTGTATGCTGCAGTACGCTTTGATGTACCTGACCGGATACGATAGCGTTCCCCTAGAGGAAATTAAACAATTCCGGCAGTGGAAATCGAAAACCCCCGGCCACCCCGAAAATTTCGTCACGGAAGGGGTGGAAGTGACCACCGGTCCGCTGGGTCAAGGGATTGCCAATGGTGTCGGTTTGGCCTTAGCAGAAGCCCATTTAGCGGCCCGTTTTAACAAACCGGATGCCAAAATTATCGACCATTACACCTATGTCATTTTGGGTGATGGTTGCAATATGGAGGGAATTTCCGGGGAAGCTTGTTCTTTAGCCGGTCACTGGGGTTTAGGCAAGTTAATCGCTCTCTATGATGATAACCATATCTCGATCGATGGTTCCACCGATATCGCTTTCACCGAAGACGTGAGCAAGCGTTTTGAAGCCTACGGTTGGCACGTTCAGCACGTCGAGAATGGTAACACCGATTTAGATGCCATTGCCAATGCGATCGCTGCTGCCAAAGCTGTCACCGATAAACCCTCGATGATTAAAATCACCACCACCATCGGTTATGGTTCCCCCAATAAGTCTAATACCGCCGATGTTCACGGGGCAGCTTTAGGAGCAACAGAAATCGAGTTAACCCGGAAAGCGTTAGGTTGGCAATACGAGCCGTTTGTGGTTCCCGATGAGGTGTTAAATCGTTTCCGGCAAGCAGTGGACAAGGGAGCAACGGCAGAAACGGACTGGAATAAGTTATTTAACGAATATCAGGACAAATATCCCGCAGAAGCGGCTTTATTTGAACAGTTAACCACTGGTCAACTGCCGGAAGGTTGGGAGCAAGCTTTACCTGTTTATAAACCCGAAGATAAGGCGCTCGCTAGTCGTAAACACTCGGAAATCTGCTTAAATGCGCTTGCGGGGGTTTTACCCGGTTTAATCGGTGGTTCGGCGGATTTAACCCACTCTAACTACACGGAATTAGAGCATTTTGGTAATTTCCAAAAAGGCAGTTATCATGAGCGTAACGTCCATTTTGGCGTAAGGGAACACGCGATGGGGGCGATTTGTAACGGTATTGCTCTCCATAACACGGGATTGATTCCCTACGGGGCGACTTTCCTGATTTTCACCGACTATATGCGGAATTCTATCCGTTTATCGGCATTGTCAGAAACCCGCGTCATCTGGGTAATGACTCACGATTCCATTGCCCTAGGGGAAGATGGACCGACTCACCAACCCGTGGAACACGTTGCTTCTCTGCGAGCTATTCCTAACCTCTTAGTCATGCGTCCGGGGGATGGTACGGAAACTTCCGGTGCTTATAAAGTAGCGGTGAGCGAAACTAAGCGCCCGACGTTACTAGCATTATCCCGTCAAAATCTGCCTAATTTAGCGGGAACTTCCCTTGAGGGTGTGGCTAAAGGTGCTTATATTATCACCGATTGTGAAGGTACTCCCGATGTCATTCTCATCGGTACGGGTGGCGAGTTGTATCTCTGCGATAAAGCGGCTGCGGTGTTGAAAGAAGCAGGAATTAAAGCTCGCGTCGTTTCTATGCCCTGTTGGGAGCTATTCGAGGAACAATCGGCAGAATACAAAGAATCGGTACTTCCTAAAGCAGCGAAAAAACGTCTCGCAGTGGAAGCGGGTTCAACCATGGGTTGGCATCGCTACATCACCGATGAGGGGGATGTGTTGGGGGTTGATACCTTCGGCGCTTCTGCTCCGGGGGGTGTGATTCTAGAGAAGTTCGGTTTTACCGTGGATAACGTGGTAGCGAAGGCAAAAGCGTTGTTAGGTTAATTAAAACTTTGGTTTTGTGAAAAAAGCCCGCGCCAGCGGGTTTTTTTGTGGTTATAGGTCAACCTAGTTTAGGCTTTAGGGTTAGTTCATGTAAAAATGTAAAGTAGGAAGAAGTACCGTAGGTTGGGTTGAGGCACGAAACCCAACATAACCAACAGTTAAAACACGAAACCCAACACAACCAACTGCTAAGGCACGAAACCCAACATAACCAACAGTTAAAACACGAAACCCAACATAACCAACAGTTACTTTTTTAACGTCAACCCAACTACTTAAAGGAGTAAAAACTATGAGTCTTTGTCTCAATCCCAATTGTTCCGCCGCTAACCAAGATGGCCATAAATTCTGTGAAAAGTGCCGCTCTAAATTGTTCTTACAAGAGCGTTATCAAGCAATTCAATTAATTGGTCAAGGAGGATTTGGTCGAACTTTTAAGGCGATAGATTACAGTAAGCCTTCTCGACCTTATTGTGTGATTAAACAGTTTTTTCCCTCGGCTCAGGGAACTGATACAATTGAGAAAGCCTCAGAATTATTTGAAAAAGAAGCAATCCAATTAGAAAAATTAGGAAAACATCCCCAAATTCCTGAACTTTTCGCCTATCTCAATCATGATGATAACCGTCAATATTTAGTACAAGAATATATTGAAGGACAAAACTTAGAGCAAGAATTGAAAAGCCAAAGTGTATTTAATGAAGCGAAGATTAAAGCTTTATTAACGGATATTTTGCCAGTTTTAGATTTTATCCATAGTCAGGGAGTAGTTCACCGAGACATTAAACCAGAAAATATTATTAGACGTAACTCAGACAAGAAAGCGGTTTTAGTGGATTTTGGCGCATCTAGAGTTGTTACACCTCTTAACCGTTCTGTTACTGGTACGGTAATCGGTTCAGCGGAATATGTCGCACCAGAACAAGCTAATGGTAAGGCGAACAATCCTAGTGATTTGTATAGTTTAGGAGTCACTTGTATTTATTTGTTAACTCAGGTTTCACCTTTTGATTTATTTGATACCAGTGACCATGAATGGGTCTGGAGACAGTTTTTAGTCAATAATAATGTTCGGGATGATTTAGGGCGCATTCTTGATAAAATGATCGAATTTGGGACAAGAAAGCGTTATCAGTCAGCGAGGGAGATTTTACAAGATTTGACCGGACAATCACCAGCAACTTCGATACAATCACCAGCAACTCCTGTTATTCAAATACCAGCACCGCCTAAAGTTGCTGCTAATATTGTGCTTAAAAGTGCTCGGGGTGTTAACTATTCTCGATTACAGCAACTCCTAGCAGCAGGAAAGTGGAAAGAAGCAGACCAAGAAACAAGTAAAGTTATGCTTCAGGTCGCCGGAAGGCAAACGGAAGGATGGTTGAGAATAGAGGAGGATATTGATAATTTCCCCTGCGAAGATTTACGAACTATTAACCAACTCTGGCTACACTACAGTAACGGCAAATTTGGCTTCAGCGTCCAGAAAGAAATCTATGAGAGTCTCGGTGGCACGAGAGTGTATAATGAACGAGTGTGGAATAAATTCTGCGATCGCGTCGGCTGGAGAAAAAGAGGTAAATGGTTGGAGTATTCTGACTTAACTTTTAATTTGCGGGAAGCATCCCCCGCTCACCTCCCCTATTGTGGTTGCGAGGAGGATTTGGGGATTTTTAGTTTTTTATTTCATTGGGATGAATGGGGTGAGGTGGGGGTTTTCTCTTCTCTCGCGCAAAGACTTGTAACCTGTAGGATATAACAATCTCAGGTCTTTTGTCAAGGGTAATTTTAGGGGTTTTGATTACGTAAACATCGCATTTTGCGGAACTCGATACCTGAGATGAATGATGAATGATGAATTATGAAAGAGATTCGATTTAGCGATCATGGGAAATTTAAAATCGACATCCTTGCTAATCACGGGCTAAATATTTCTCCAGAATTTATTATTGATACGATTTGTAATTCTGATAAAATAGAAATATTGCCAGAACCAAAGATAATCTTTCAAAGGAGATTAAATGAAAACTTAGTTCTACGAGTTATTTGTCGAGAATTCAGTGCTTTTATCCTGATCATTACTTTATACCCTGGAAAGACAAGTAGATATGAAAAAGATTAAATACAGTAAAGATGTTGATACCCTGTTAATTGAGTTATCGGATAAACCTATCAGTTATGCAGAAGAAGATGGACAGGTTATCTTACACTATTCTAATGACGATATGCTAGTTCTTATCGAAGTCTTAGACTTCCGACAATTTATTTCAGAAGACACCACTGCTGAATTGGTATCAATCTCCTAGCTTCTGTTGGTTAGATATATGGCAGAGCCTTAAATATTGTGTTTCAAGGCAGAGCCTTGAAACAAGAGATAATATAATTGGTGCGTTACGGCGGATTGTTGATTTTGTTTTATTATCCGAATTGGTAACCGCCTAACGCACCCTACACTCGTCGGCGATCTAATTAATAATTAAATTAAGGAGGAAAAAATGAAAGCTTATGAATTTCAAACAACGATCAATAAAGGAATTGTAGAAATTCCATCAGATTATCTTAGATATTTAGAAAAAGATCAAGATGTTCGGGTTATTCTTCTTACAGAAGATGGTGAAGAAAAGAAACAAAATGACACGGAAAAAATGAAAAGCAAACTCTCAGAATTTCTTTTACTACCAGAATTAGAAGAAGATGAGATTTTGTTTGAACGGGATAAAGATACAGGTAGAGAGATTTTTTGATGAATTATTTATTAGATACCTGTGTTCTTTCAGAATATATTAAGAAAACCCCAAATATACAGGTTATTCAGTGGGTAGATGAACAAAGTGAAGCGAGTTTATTTATTAGTGTTTTAACTTTAGCTGAACTCAAAAAAGGAATCATCAAAATAAAACAATCTCAACCATCTCGTTATCGTAAGCTAGAACATTGGTTAAATCAAATAAAACAAAGATTTGCTGACAGAATTTTACCATTGAGCAACAATATACTTGATATTTGGGCAAAACATTGTGGTGAATCTGAAGCAACCGGTAGAAAATTACCGATTATCGATAGCTTAATAGCAGCCACAGCTTACCAATATAATTTGGTTATTGTCACCCGTAATATTAAAGATTTTAATTTCACCTCAACCAAAGTTTTTAGTCCTTGGGAATCCCTCACAAAAAATGGCGAAAATTAACTCTTTTTAATGTAGGTATCTTGCTGATTTTGGTGCGTTACGGCGGATTGTTGATTTGGTTTTTTGACCAAATTAGTAACCGCCTAACGCACCCTACACTCTGAATACCGCTTTAAGACAGAGCCTTAGAAAAAGAGACTCTGGAGTTCTTGACATGATCGCCTTAGTATGCAGCGGCTTAAAAAGATTGTGTTCTGCACCAACAAAGACAAGATTAACTTATCTCTAGTGCAGTCAAACCCGATCGCCTGAAGCCATCAAAACTATCCAGGGTGCAGGAGTTGAACCTGCCTAGCACGAATTATGAGTTCGTTGCCTCAACCGCTCGGCCAACCCTGGGTTATACTATTAACTCATTATAGATCGGTAATTACTCTGAACGTGAAAATTCAGCCCCACCAAGATGAAAAAATTTTCAATCAGCACCTCCTTGCAGTTAGGACTCCTTTTGATGGTAGCCATGTTAGCCGCCGGCTTCGGTAGCGGTTGGGTAGCCTATCAATTGGGACTCGCCTCCCTGAAGGGAGTCAGTCAACCGGATATCAACCCTGCTAAAAAGTTTACCAACGATCGCACCAGTTATGGTCGCAATCAAACTTTTATCCCCGTGAAGGAAGAAGAGGTGCTGAAAAGAGTGAGAGTTTATATGCAACAACAGAAAAACAAACCGCAATCAAAGAACGAAACCAAAGGATAGGCTTTAAAAAAGGCGAGTTTTGCCTTTTCGCTATGGATAATCAGGATTTATTGACTCGTTTAATTTTAGTCTTTTTACTAATCGCGCTCAATGCTTTTTTCGTAGCGGCCGAATTTTCGCTTGTGTCTGTCCGTCGTACCCGCATCAGTCAGCTAGTGGCTGCGGGAGATGTGCCAGCGCAGACGGTCCAATCTCTACAAAGAAGTCTCGATCGCTTACTTTC
The DNA here is from genome assembly GCF_020245945.1 of Microcystis sp. M015S2. NCBI lineage: Bacteria > Bacillati > Cyanobacteriota > Cyanophyceae > Chroococcales > Microcystaceae > Microcystis > Microcystis sp. M015S2. The sequence goes on along the minus strand of NZ_JADBTX010000022.1, from coordinate 14,716 downwards.
CACTACCCAATTAGGTATCACCCTTTCTAGTTTAGCTTTAGGTTGGATCGGGGAGAGTACCATGACCGTTTTTGTGAAGAAATTACTAAGTTTTTTACCCTTTTCTTTAAACTGGCAAAATCTTCTCTCCCATGGTTTTTCTCTTTGTCTAGCTTTTTTAATCGTGGCCTATCTCCAGATAGTTTTTGGGGAACTTTATCCCAAATCCCTAGCTTTAATTTATGCCGAACCGATGGCGCGATTATTAGCGGCACCTATTGGCGTTATTTCCCGGATTTTTAAGCCTTTTATCGGTATTCTTAATCAATCAACTCGTTTTTTATTGGTTTTAACCCGTATCCCCGAAGTGGATCTACAGCGTTCTAGTCGGGTAACTTCCGAGGAATTACAATTAATTATCAGCATGGAAGGGGAATTAACGGGATTAGAAGCAGCGGAAAGGAAAATTTTAAATAATGTTTTCCAGTTTAGCGAAATCACTGCCGCAGAAATCATGGTTCCCCATAACCGTTTAATAGCTATTTCCTCGACCGCAACTTTTGAGGAATTACTGCTCCAAGTAGTTAACAGCGGCTATTCTTGTTATCCTGTGGCAGGAGATTCCGGTGATGATATCCGTGGTTTGATCGATTTTAAAGATTTAGCTTTACCCCTTGCCGAAGGTCAGTTAAATTTAACAACCCCGATTAAACCTTGGTTAAAACCTGTGCGTTTTTTCCCCGAAACCACTGCTTTAAATGAATTACTGACAGTGATGCAGGAATCATCCTTAAAGATGGTTATCATTGTGGATGAATTTGGCAGAACAGCCGGTTTATTAACCCTAAAAGATTTAATCGGCGAGATTCTGGGAACTTTTCCCCCCAGTGATCAATCAGGAACAGTGGAATATCAACTCCTCGATGAATCGACTTTTCTCGTACAAGCACAAATGAATTTAGAGGACGTGAACAAAGCATTAAATTTAAGTTTACCCTTGGCCGATGAATACCAAACCCTAGCTGGTTTTGTCCTCCATCATTGGCAAAAAATACCGAAGGTGGGAGAACAATTATATTACCAAAATTTAGAATTTACCATCATTTCTAAGGTCGGCCCTCGCTTGGAACAAATTAAGATTTATCGGCAACAACTATCCTCATGATATAAATAAGAAACAACTTTTCTCATTTATCCTTCTTGATGGTTAATCGAGTCAATAGCTGCCCACTCCTGTCACCATGAAACACCTTTTGACACTCCTCCCCCTCAGCTTGGGATTAATTGCCCTCACCCCCGCAAATTTGCCCCTAGAACGTTTTGAAATCTCAGAATTAGGAACATCTACGGGATACGATGAACGACTGCTAACGGACAAAAAAACCCTACTACAAGCGCTCGATCATAGTTTACGTTATCTGAATAGCTCGGCGGCGATCCGCGCCTATCAAAATTATCCTATTCCTGAAATAACTCGTCAGCGAGTCTATCGTTCCTTAGTACGTTTTCGTCAATTAGTGCAGAATTCTCCCACTCCCGCAGCTCTACAAAAGGCAGTTAAAAAAGAATTTATTTGGTATCGTTCTTTAGGTAATGATAGCCAGGGAAATGTTAAATTTACTGGTTATTTTGAGCCAATTTATCAAGCAAGCCAGCAAAAAAACGCCGAATATAAATATCCTCTTTATCGCCGACCTGCTAACTTTTCTCGCTGGTCAAAACCCCATCCAGCTAGGGTAGAATTAGAGGGAAAAGATGGTTTACTGGGGGAAAATAGCCGTCTAGCGGGATACGAATTAGTCTGGTTAAAAGATCGCTTAGAAGCTTATTTAGTTCATGTGCAAGGTTCGGCGAAATTACGTTTACCTAATGGTCAAATTATGAGCATTGGTTTTGATGGCAATACCGAGCATCCCTACACAAGTCTGGGAAAAGAAATGATTGCCGATGGTATTTTTCCCGCCGAGGGTTTAACCTTACCAATGGTTTTGGATTTTCTCAGAAGTAATCCTGAGCAATTAAAGAATTATATCCCCCGCAATAATCGGTTTATTTTCTTTCGAGAAACCCACGGTGCGCCTCCCACTGGTAGTATTGGAGTTCCGGTTTTACCGGAAAGATCGATCGCTACAGATAAAAGTATTTTTCCCCCCGGTGCTTTAGCAGTAATTGAGACAGAAATTCCCGAGGGAAATCTTAATAAAAAATTAGTTAGTCGCTATGTTCTCGATCAAGATACTGGCAGTGCGATTAAAGGTACTGGGAGGGTAGATATTTTTATGGGAACAGGAAAAAATGCTGGCGAGCGAGCCGGTTTAATTAATACTCCGGGTCAATTATATTATTTATTATTGAGGGAATAGGAAATAGTATAGGTAGAATTAAGATACACTTCCCAGAATCAGTTATCATAACTTAAGTGAGAATTTTAAAAATAGAATGATGGAAAAAAATACAAATATAGATTGGTCGGATTGTGGCCCAATTACTTTAGTAGTCGTGCAACCCACCTCTTTTTGCAATCTCAATTGTGATTACTGTTATTTACCTGATCGCCATTTAAAAAATACCCTATCCTTAGATTTAATCGAGCCGATTTTTCAGAGGGTTTTTAGTAGTCGTTTTCTCCAAAATGATTTTACCATTTGCTGGCACGCCGGCGAACCCTTAGCAGTTCCCATCAGTTTTTATGAAAGTGCCTTTGCTAAAATTGCGGAAGTTAGCGAGAAATATAATCAGCAGGGTTACTGTTTTCGTCATTCAGTACAAACTAACGCCACTTATATTAACGATGCTTGGTGTCAATTATTTAAAAAGCATGATGTTTATGTGGGAGTCAGTCTTGATGGACCAGCTTTTATTCACGATATCCACCGGCAAAACCGCAAGGGAACTGGCAGTCATGCTGCTACAATGCGGGGGATTTCTTTCTTGCAAAAACATGAAATTGATGTGAGTATCATCGCTGTTTTAACAGAAGATTCTCTCGACTATCCCGACGAAATTTTTAACTTTTTTTGGGATCATGGTCTTACCGATGTGGCTTTTAATATGGAAGAAACTGAGGGTATTCATTCACAATCTTCCTTAGATAAATTAGGTATTGAACAACGTTATCGCCAGTTTATTGCCAGATTTTGGGAGTTAGTCACGGCCAAACAAGGAGAATTTAAGCTGCGAGAATTTGAATCGATCTGTAGTTTGATTTATACGGATGAACGCTTAGAAAATACCGATATGAATCGACCTTTTATGATTGTCAATTTTGATAATCAAGGTAATTTTTCCACCTTTGATCCGGAATTACTATCGATTAAAACTCAACCCTACGGCGATTTTATCTTTGGTAATGTTTTGACCGATTCTCTGGAATCTATCTGTGAAACCGAGAAATTTAAACAAATTTACGCTGATATGCGCGGTGGAGTCGATTTATGTCGGCAAAACTGCGATTATTTTGGGGTTTGTGGGGGTGGTGCCGGTAGTAACAAATATTGGGAAAATGGCACTTTCAACTCCACAGATACTAAAGCCTGTTTATACCGGATTAAGTGTATCACCGATATCGTTCTCGATCGCCTAGAAAATTTATTAGAAGTTTAAAGATTTTTTTAGCTATCAGTAAACAGTTATCAGTTATCAGTTATCAGTTAAGTAGCTGGTTATAATTAAATTAAAAATGGATTTTAGGTTCGATCCCCCCTGCCCCCCTTGATAAGGGGGGTGCCGATCCCCCCTTAGTCCCCCCTTAATAAGGGGGGCATCTGATAATTTTTAACGCCTACCTACTTATCAGTTATCAGTTCACTGATTATTGTTTACTAATAACCTATGAAAAAACTTGATCTAAATACCATTTTTCCAAAGTAATGGCATGGTATTATTCTTCTTCTAAGGTTAATCCTAACGCCTGTAAGCGTTCCGCTAGTCGATCCGCACGTTTTTTTTCTTTATCGGCACGTTTCTTTTCTTTATCAGCGCGTTTCTTTTCTTTATCAGCGCGTTTCTTTTCTTGACGCATTTGAGACTCTAACTCAACAGTTGTTAAAAATTTCTCTCCATCGGGACGATACAATTCTAAACTAGATTTATCCCAGATAAAACGCATACCTAAGCGGGGACTTATCCAGTCATTGATGGGGATAATTTCTCTTAAATTTTCTCCCTGTCTTTGCCAACCTTGTAAACGACAGCGCATCGGGTTATATAAATAGTATTCTTCTACATTATATGTGTCATAAAACTCTAATTTTCGACTCATTTCTGCTTTTGTATTCTTCGGTGATAGAATTTCAAAAACCACTTGAGGAGCGATATTTTCCTCCTGCCATTGACGATAGGAACCCCTTCGTCCTTTGGGACGGCCAAAAGCTACCATGACATCGGGAGCAACCGGTGAAACCAAAGTAGAACGCAGAGGATACCAGAGTAAATCTCCGGCAATAAACACCCTAGGGTCATCAGCAAAGATAATTTCTAAATTCTCCTTAATTTTAACAATCCACTCATATTGTTCGGTATTATCTGCCATCGGTTGACCATCACTATCTGGGAAAAGAAGATCGTCGTCAATATCAAGATAACTAACCATTGTCTTTTAATTTTAATAGATGGTTGTTTTCTGATTGTAGCAAGATAATTATGAATGATGAATGATGAATTATGAATTGGGGAGATGGGGTGTGGGGTGTGGGGTGTGGGGTGTGGGGTGTGGGGTGTGGGGTGTGGGGAGAAAAAGCTGAAAAATGGTCTTAAGCTGCGGTTATATCTAGTAGAGTCTATATTTATCAAAAAGTTAATTGACTAGAATCTATAAAGGCGTTAGGATTGATGGTGACAAATAGTTGTTATTGAGAAGAGGATAAGAACTTGATACAGGCAACCCTGCACCAGTTAAGGGTTTTCGAGGCTACCGCTCGACACAGTAGCTTTACCAAGGCGGCCGAGGAGTTATTTATCACTCAACCTACCGTCTCAACCCAAGTCAAACAACTCACAAAAGCCGTGGGTTTACCGCTATTCGAGCAAATTGGCAAACGTTTATTTTTAACCGAAGCGGGTCAGGAATTACTGTTCACCTGTCAAGAGATTTTTAAGAAATTGGACAACTTTCAAATGAAAGTGGCCGATATTAAGGGAACTAGACAGGGAAAGCTAACTTTAGGCGTAATTACTACCGCTAAATACTTTGTACCGCGATTACTGGGGGCATTCTGTCAACAGTATCCCGGTATTGACATCGCCCTGCAAGTGACTAATCATCAGAAACTGCAAGAGCGAATGTTAAACAACGAGGATGACCTCTATATTCTCAGTCAACCGCCGGAAGAAGTGGAACTTTGTTCTCAGTCTTTTCTCGAAAATCCTCTAGTGGTGGTGGCGCGACGAGATCATCCATTGGTGGGACAGAAAAATCTCCCCCTTGAGTGCCTCAACCATCAACCTTTTATTATGCGCGAATCGGGATCTGGAACCCGCCAAGCGGTACAAAAATTATTTAATCTCCACGATATTAAGGTAAAGGTGCGCTTGGAATTAGGCAGTAACGAGGCGATTAAACAGGCTATTTCTGGCGGTTTGGGGCTATCGGTACTATCTAAGCATACTCTCATCTCGGAAGGGGAAAACGGCGAATTAGCCATCCTCGACGTGGAACAGTTTCCAATTCAGCGCAATTGGTACGTTTGTTATCTGGCTGGAAAACAACTTTCCGTGATTGCCGATGCTTTTTTAAAATACCTGCTGGAAGCTAGTCAAACCATCCCCATTCATGCCCCCTTAAAAAATGGTGACAGCTTATTTATTAGTGAGCCATTAAACCTTAAACTTTAATTCAGGATCGTTTTTCTTCTTGAGGTGGTTATATGTTCGAGTCCTTCAGCCAGACTATCTGGTTGGTACCTCTTTATGCCTTTGCGGGCGCACTTCTGGCTCTACCCTGGTCTCCCGGCATTATCCGGCAAACCGGCCCGCGACCGGCCGGTTATCTGAACTTGATCATGACCTGCTGGGCTTTTTTGCATAGCCTTTTTGCTTTGCTCGCCGTTTGGGGTCGTCCCCCTCAATCCATAGCATTTAATTGGCTAAATGCCGCAAATTTAAGCATATCTTTAGATGTGCAGATTTCGGTCGTTAATATCGGGGCGTTACTGCTAATTACCGGCTTAAACCTCGCCGCGCAGGTATATGCGATCGCCTATCTAGAAATGGATTGGGGTTGGGCAAGGTTTTATTCTCTCGTGGCTCTCTTTGAAGGGGGTATGTGCGCCCTAGTTATCTGTAATTCGCTATTTTTCAGCTATTGTGTGCTAGAAGTTCTCACCCTCGGCACTTATCTACTGATTGGTTTCTGGTTCAATCAATCTCTGGTGGTAACGGGGGCGCGGGATGCTTTTCTAACCAAACGGATTGGCGATTTAATCCTGTTGATGGGAGTGGTGGCCCTTTTACCCCTGGCGGGAACCTGGAACTTTGACGAATTAGCACAATGGGCGGCCACAGCCAATTTAAACCCCAATGTGGCTAATTTACTCTGTTTAGCCCTGATTGCCGGTCCGATGGGTAAATGCGCTCAATTTCCCCTGCATTTATGGCTAGATGAGGCCATGGAAGGACCGATGCCGGCGACAATTCTGCGGAATACCGTCGTCGTTTCCACTGGCGCTTGGTTATTGGTGAAATTAGAGCCGGTGCTACAATTATCGCCCTTAACCTTACAGGTGATGATCATTGTTGGCTCTGTTACTGCTATCGGTGCGGGGTTAATTGCGATCGCACAGATCGATGTCAAGCGCTCCCTTTCCTATTCCGTCAGTGCCTACATGGGACTGATTTTTATCGCTGTGGCCACCGGACAAACGGAAACCGCTTTAGTGTTACTCTTTACTTATGCGATCGCTATGTCCCTGTTAGTCATGGTGGTGGGTAACATCATTTGGAATAATATCAGCCAAGATTTAAGCCAATACGGCGGTTTATGGTCCCGTCGTCCCGTTTCTGGCATTTGTTATCTCGTCGGTGCCGCTAGTTTAGTTGCACTGCCTCCCTTTGGTGGTTTTTGGTCCTTAGCCCGCATGGGCGATCGCCTAGCAGAAATCAGTGGTTTACTGTTATTAGTGCTATTGTTGGTCAATGCTTTAACTGCTTTTAGTGTCACTAGAGAATTTTGCGTTTTCTTTGGCGGTAAAATCAAACCGATGACCCTGCGCTCTCCAGAAGCTCTTTGGCCCCTAGTTATCCCCATGACTGTGACCATGGGTTTCGCCCTTCATCTGCCGATTTTATTGGCGCAATGGCATTTATTACCAAGTAACTTAAATCTGGGAGTGGCTTTTCTCTTGGTGCTTTCCACTGCTGGGGGCGTAATTCCGGCAGCCTATATTTACCTGAATGAAAATATCGCCAAACCGATCGTTTTTCAACCGAAAGCTGTTCAAGATTTCTTTGCCAACGACCTTTATACAGCCCAATTGTATAAAGTTACCATCGTTTTTGTCGTCGGACTAATCTCGCAAATTATTAACTGGATCGATACCTTTCTGGTGGATGGCATCGTTAATCTGGTGGGATTAGCCACGGTTTTTGGTGGTCAGAGTTTGAAATATAACGTCTCGGGCCAGACCCAATTTTACTTTCTGTCGATTATTTTGGGGGTGGCTTTGATTGGTATTATCATCTGTTGGCCGTTGTTATCACAGATTTCTCTAGTTTTCAGTTAAAGATTTGATAACTTAGGCTTTTCTTTAGCATCCCCGGCCCTGACAATAGGATTTGTCCTGATTAATGGAAACAACTACCTATGTTCAACACCTCTCGTCGCCAATTAATCCGTTATGGTGGTGGTTTTTTGGGAACCAGTCTAGCCGCCACTGTTTTGGGTTCTCAGTTGTCCAAAACTAACGCCCAAACCGCCGTTAATTCCCAGCCATGGCTAACGGCTCAAAATCAAGGATTGAACCCAGACCAGGCCTTAACTATGCTCATGGAAGGCAATCAACGTTTCTGGGAACGAAGAAAAAAAAGTCCTAACCGCGATCAAGCTCGACTCACAGAAGTGGCCGAAAGTCAAGCCCCTTTTGCGGCAATTTTGGGCTGTGCCGATTCTCGCGTGCCGGCAGAAATTGTTTTTGATCAAGGATTAGGAGATCTATTTGTTTGTCGGGTAGCGGGAAATTTAGCCACTTCCGAAGAAATTGGTAGCCTCGAATTCGGCACGTTGGTGTTAGGAGCCAAGGTAATTGTTGTCCTTGGCCATTCTCGTTGTGGAGCGGTAAAAGCCACCATTGAAGGGGGTCGTTTCCCCGGTCAAATCGGTCGTTTAATCGATGGCCTACAGGTGGGAGTTGATCGGGCCGAAAAACAACCCGGTTCTAACAAACTTGAGCGAGCCATTAAATCCAATGTTATCTATCAAGTAGAGAAATTAGGCAAGTCCCCAGTCATGGGTGATTTAGTAGATAAAAAACAATTAAAAATTGTTGGAGCCTACTACGATCTCGATACCGGCAAAGTGAGTTTAATTTAGTCAATTCTAGATTAGTCATCGTGTTGGTTGGCTAATCCTTTTCTCATCCCAGTCATTATAAATTCTATCGATACCAATATGCTCAGTACCCTGCTTTGGTTGCCAATAATTGGAGCAATTATCGTCGGTCTTTTCCCCGATAAATTTGCCCCAGCAAAATTACGTCAAATTACCCTCTTTTTTGTTGCCGCCGTCCTCCTTTGGTCTTTATATCTGCTGACCCAATATAACTTAACCAGCAATGGCTTTCAATTTTCTGAATACCGCGAATGGGCAAAACCAATCGGTTTAAGTTATAACCTCGGAGTCGATGGTTTGTCCTTACCGTTAATTATTTTAAGCTGTTTCTTGACAGGAATAGCTATCTATAGTAGCGAAGAAAAAATAGAGCGTCCCCGACTTTATTACATCCTAATCCTCCTGATTAACGCCGGGGTTTCTGGGGCATTAATGGCCAAAAACCTGCTGCTGTTCATCGTTTTCTATGAACTAGAATTAATCCCCTTTTATCTGATGATTGCTATCTGGGGAGGCGAAAAACGTGGCTATGCTTCGATTAAATTTCTTCTCTACACTGCTGTCTCTGGGTTATTAGTCCTAGCGGCATTTTTAGGCATAGGTTTCCTCAACGGTGGTACTTTTGACTATTCCTCCCTCTCCACCGCCGATTTCTCCCAAAAAACCCAATTACTGCTCTTAACTCTGCTGTTAGTGGGATTTGGCATCAAAATCCCCCTCGTACCTCTCCATACTTGGCTACCGGATGCCTACACGGAAGCTTCCCCCGCTACAGCCATTTTATTAGGTGGTATCCTCGCTAAACTCGGTACTTATGGCTTAGTTCGCTTTGGTCTGCAATTATTCCCGGAAACTTGGTCTTTAATCGCCCCCGGACTGGCAATTGTCGGCGTTATTAGCGTTATTTACGGTGCTTTGAGCGCTATTGCCCAAAAAGACATTAAACGCATGGTGGCCTACAGTTCGATCGGTCACATGGGCTATATACTGGTAGCAGCCGCCGCCGGCACGGGTTTAAGCGTCCTTGGTGCCGTCGCGCAAATGATTAGCCACGGTCTTATTCTCGCCCTCTTATTCTATCTGGTGGGCATCGTCGAACGCAAAGCCGGAACTAGAGATTTAGACGTTTTAAACGGTTTAATGAACCCAATTCGCGGTTTACCCTTGGTTAGCGCCCTATTAATTCTCGCCGGTATGGCCAGCGCCGGGATTCCCGGATTAGTGGGATTTGTGGCGGAATTTATCGTTTTTCAGGGTAGTTTCTCCCGTTTTCCCGTGCAGACGGTTCTCTGTATCATCGCTTCCGGTTTAACGGCGGTTTACTTTGTTATCCTGCTTAATCGCACCTGTTTTGGTAAATTGGATAATAAACTTGCCTACTATCCCAAAGTCCTGAAATCGGAAACTATCCCCGCTTTTGTCCTAATGGTATTAATCGTCTTTTTAGGCATTCAACCCAATTATTTAGTCCGTTGGATTGAACCCACCACTAACTCGATGGTTGCCAGCTTATCGGGAGAAGCAAAACCTAGTTTTGTCTTCAAAAAATCTCCGCAAAAGTCCTCAAAAACCAACTGGTTGAATCGGGGTAAATTTTTGAGTAATAGTTAGTTATCCCTTGCTGTTTCCGAATTATTGTAACCGCTGCTAATTACTTTACCTAAAACTATGACTGGGACATTAATCAAAGCCAAAATTCCCCCTTCTAATCACGAATTCGCCGACATTATCTATCGTTTAGAAGCGGGTGGATCCATGTTGCCGGATACTCCCGAAAACCTGATGCAAATTATCGGCATTTATAAAGCTTATGCCGTGCCGATGGATTTTTATTGGCGAGATCTGCTCTATATTGCCGAACGAGTTTTCCTCGATCCTTTGCCCTTTTTTAAATATTTTCTGCCCCAAGAATACCTAGACCTACAAAATCATTACGCTGGCGATAATGCCGATTTACGCATCTGGCGCGGTACGGGTTCCGCTCACCCTGAATTGTTAGAATTCATGGATAAAGGTAAAACCAGAAAAATGCCCAGATTAATCCATCATCTTTGGCATGACCGCGTTAATATGGAATTTGCTGAAGCTTGTATGCAAGCCATGTTATGGCATGGCCGCGATATGGGTTGGGGTTTATTTGATGCCTATCTTGATTCAGAAGAATATCGCCAAAATGCCGACCGCGCTATTAAGGCCTATTTCAAGAAAAACCCGGTGATGATGAAACTTTATGACCTGTTCCCCGATATGTTTTTGGAACAGGTGCGGATGATGTCCTACTACTCCAATTTAGGACTATTCTGGGAAGTGATGGCCCCGGTATTTTTCGAGATGTCTGATATCTACGATGAAGGAGGGTTTAAAGGTGTTCCTGATGCCATGAATTTCCTCGTTAATGGTATTTTTGCCATCGCTGGCCGGCCGATTTATCATCACGTTTATATTGATGGTCAATGCTACGAAATTATCCCCAAATCAAAGGCTTTTACTTGGCTTTATGAAGCGGCTTTACCCTATGTGGAAGCGGTCTTTTATCGTACTGCTCCCTTCCGGGGTACAAAGTCCTATAATGCCCAAGCAAAACAGGTTCCTGACGAACAAAAAGACTTTCACTATGGCATTCTTTATGCGGATGTTTTCCCCGTGGGTACTGCGGGAATTCCGCCGACGTTGTTAATGGATGATATGTATCATTTTTTACCCCAATATCTGATTGATTACTATCAGCAAAACTGCCGGGGGGAAGACGATATTTTGATTCAATTGGGGATTAGTTTCCAGCGCTCGATGTATAATGTTACTTCGGCAGTTATTCAAGCTCTACGCACGGCTTTACTCTATCCCCTCGACGATCCTAATCCCAAACATTTACTCAAAAATCGTCAATTCTTTGAGGCACAAATGGACAGATTTAAACGCCCCGAAGCGCGTCTTAGAGATATCCAAAGTCCTAATTATCGTTAAGGTTTTTGGGTTATTTTTCTGGTGGGTTTATCGCCCACCTTTTTTAATATAATGAGATGACCGACACCCAATGTCATACTAATACTAAATCCTTTGAGTATAGGCTACTTAGGAGGACAGACGAACGGCAAGAGGCAAAAAGGGGAATAAATAATCAGTATTTAATAGCCAGATTTAGTATTAGTAACCAATTGTTGATTTTTTACCGATCGAATTTCCAGCCAAATTGTCTTATAATTTAATAAGTACCTCAGCAAAATTAATTACACATTTCGATAAAGCTTTTGCCTCTTGCCTTTTGCCTTCGTTAAAACCACTCACTTAATAGGATAGTTACACAACGGAAAAATTGACTAATTCAGGAGTTATTATCATGCTAGACCAAATGATGAAGATGTTAGAAGGACAACAAATAAACTCTTATCGTCTGAATAAGTTTATCGGTGCGGGGGGTTTTGGAGGTGTATTTCATGCCAGTGAAATAGTCAGAAATACATCGGTTCAAGAAGTGGCAATTAAAGTTATTCCCGAAAGTAGCGATGATAAATTAATTGAGTTACAAAATGCCAGAAAATTAGAACATTCTAATTTAATTAAAGCTTATTCCGTCGGGGAATTTCGTTTTCTCAATACGGAGATGCTTTATTTAGTGATGGAACTGGCACAGGGTAGCCTAGAAAATCACATTCAAAAAGGCGGTTTGTCAGCGGGGGAGATTAAAAATATTACTGTTCAAGTCGCCCAAGGCTTAAATTATCTTCATGGACAAAATAAAGTCCATCGAGATTTAAAACCGGGTAATATCCTCAAGGTTAATCAACAATACAAGTTAGCAGATTTTGGCTTAATTAGAACTTTAAATAACAAAAGCCACACTCAAACAGTACATAATAGCGGGACAATTATTTATATGCCTCCCGAAGCCTTTAGGGGGGATATTTCACCAGCTTGGGATCTGTGGTCATTGGGTATTATGTTAATCGAAATGACGACTAAGCAACTTCCCTATAAGTTTAATAATGATATTAACCAATTAATGGCAAAGGTGATGAATTGTGAGCTACAAATCCCTAGTTTACCGAAAGAGTTTAAACCAATTATTGAAGGTTGTTTGCAAAAAGATAGAAAACAAAGATGGACGGCACAACAGGTTTTAAATGCTTTACAACCTGTTCAACAAGCAGCAGTCAGGATGCCTGTGTCACCAATACCCCCAATTGCTTCACCTACTCCATTTACCGAAAAACTAGCCAATGGGATAAGACTAGAGATGGTAAGCTTACCAGCAGGTAAATTTCTCATGGGTTCTTCTGAAAGTGATGATGAAAAGCCTCCACACCAAGTTAAAGTCAACAGTTTTGCCATTGGCAAATATCCCATTACTCAAGCACAATATCAAGCGGTAATGGGAAACAATCCCTCTTACTTTAAAAATAATCCCCAAAATCCAGTAGAAAATGTTAGTTGGCACAACGCTCAAGCCTTTTGTCAGAAATTGAGTCAAATAACAGGGAAAACCTATCGCCTACCCACAGAAGCGGAATGGGAATATGCCTGTCGTGCGGGGACAACCACTCGCTATTATTTTGGTGATAATGATAATCAGTTAGGAAATTACGCTTGGTATGAGGGAAATTCTGGTAACAAAACTCATCCTGTGGGACAGAAAAAGCCCAATGCTTGGGGACTGTATGACATGAGTGGCAATGTTTGGGAGTGGTGCGAAGACGATTGGCATGATAGCTATGCTGGAGCGCCGGATGATGGCACGGCGTGGATTGATAATGATAATCGTTCTCAGTCTCGAAAATGTCTGCGCGGCGGTTCTTGGTACGACAACCCTAATTACTGTCGTTCTGCCGACCGCAACGGGAGCAGCCCCGGCTTCCACAACGACGACCTCGGTTTTCGGGTTGCGTGTGTCTCCCCAGGACTTTAACCCTTTGCTCTTTTGCCTTTTTGCCCTTTGTCTCCCGCCGCTAGGCGGGGCGATTTTTTTTTGAGATTTTCGGTAGGACAATTCATGAATTGTCTCTACTTTTTAGGAGATGTCTAATGATGACACAGCTAGTCTGTCTGCTATAGTATAAAAGTCGTTTAGCATGATACGCTATCGAACCTTAGTGCGATCACGTTGAACTTTTCCTATTCCCCTTGAGTTGCTTGTCTAACCTGTTCGATATCTAATTCTAAAGCTTGTGCTATCTGTTCAAAGTTTAATCCTAATGCCAATAAACGAGGAATAGAGGCTAATTTTGCCGCTAATTCTCCTTCCTCTCTACCTTCCTCTAAAGCTTCCTGATAAACTTTAGTTTGTTTTAAATCACTTAAACTAAACATCGCTTCTATCTCCTTTCTACTGACTTGGGGTAACTTATAAACCAAGATTGTCTCTATCAATTCTAAAAGTTCTTGCTGTTGTTTGACCTTAGGTAATTCTTGTCTAATCCGTGGAATTAATTGTTTTCCCTGCTCGATCGCTCTTGTGGTTGGTGCTATAATTAATTGTAACATCGATATTCCCAGGGATTCCACTTCCCTTAATTCCTCGAGATAAAAACGTAAAATCCTGCCTGAGTTGATTAACTCCCCATAACGAGCCGTCTCTACGCTTTCCACTGAACGCCGAGGATAAATAACCACTCCCTGCCAGTTGTTGCTTAAGTCCGTTTGGTGGAGATAGAGGAAGATTTCACTGAAGAAACGGGAATAAAACCTATTATCTTTCTGAAATTGTACTTCTAGGAAATAAATAGGCTGATTGGCTGTATCAGGCAAAAAGACTCCATCGAGACGAAAGGACAATTGTTTAACTTCCACCGAGGAGAATTGATAAGAATTGGCGGTTTCGGGGGGGAGGTTCAACAAATCAAAGAAACAAGCGGGAAATCTTTGTAAGAGTTGATAGAAAATACTGTCAGTTTTCACGCAATTAAACTCAAAAAGAGGCCCCTAGTTTAGCAGAAGTTTTTTATTGTGTTCTTCCGTAAGCTCCTATTTTTGAGCAATTGGGTTGACGAAGTAACAGCTTTTTCGGTAAATTGTCCCCAATTAAGAAATAGCCACCGGCAATTGTATCAATTTGTAAAAGATGGTTGACGTTTGTGCCAATCGGTGGCCTGTTCGTAGGCGTGGGCGACGTGAAATAATTGATCTTCGCGCAGCACATTACCCACTAATTGTAAACCAATTGGCAAACCTTGCCCATCAAAACCGCAGGGAAGACTTAAC
>NZ_JADBTX010000021.1:0-12161 GCF_020245945.1 Microcystis sp. M015S2 | reverse complement strand
TTCCGATGTATAAGTTTTCCAAGTGCCATCAGTTGTTCTAGTTGTTGGTAGTCAATTCCTAATAGTCTTTTAGTTTGTTTCGGATATTTTTGAATGTATTCCCAAGTGTAGTTTTTCATGGCTTTTTTTGAGTTACTATTTGTTTTATTATATCCTATTATTGTGATTTAATTAAATTATGGAGAGGTCTATTGGGTATAGACAAGTAGCTTAAGCCGCTTGTCTCAAGAATTTGCGGCAATGAGGTAGTATAATTTAAATGTGTCTTAGCTTAACCCTCTCCACATGACAACAAATCTCACAGACTATAAACATATTTCAATTGATCATCGGGGAGTACCAATAATTGCGGGTTCTACCCTGAAAGTGATTGATCTAGTTATGGCACAAATAGCTTACGGTTGGACTCCAGAAGAAATTCACATTAACCATCGTGATTTAAGCATGAGTCAAATTCACTCAGCATTAGCTTACTATTGGGAACATAGAGAAGAATTAGATCAAGCTATCCAAGCTGATTTAGAATTTGCCAAAAAAATGCGAGAAAAAGCCGGAGATTCTCCCTTTGTTACCCGACTTAAAGCACAGGGAATAAAGTAGTGAATCTCAAACTTTATCAAGAGTGATTTTTAGCCAAGATAGCGATTTTTTAATAGAAGCTAGTCGTCGTCAAACAGAAGGAATTGAATTTATAGGGGTTGTTTACGGTCATCAATTAATGGTATCTATTGGGGACTGTATTAGAGATTTAGAATTAATTGCCAAACTGGGAAAAAGTGAAGACTTAATTTAAACGATCCCCCCTGCCCCCTTAATAAGGGGGGATCGGCGGGGGAATCTGAATTAACACCCACTTACTTAGGGGAGGATTGTTGATTACTTCCCTCTAGTTTTTTCGGCCCAAACTTTGCTGGGTAATCCCCAAACATAGATGAAACCTTCGGCAGCTTTATGATCAAATTGATCCTCGGCTCCGTAGGTAGCTAAATCGGGAGAATAGATAGAATTGACTGACTGACGACCGACCACTTTAGCGTTACCTTTAAACAGTTTCACTCGCACCGATCCCGTTACCTGTTCTTGAGTTTTGATGATAAAAGCATCGATCGCTTCCTTGAGGGGACTGTACCACAATCCTTTATAAATTAACTGTCCGTAGGTATCTTCAATTCCCCGTTTATATTGGGTAACATCTCCAGTTAAAGTCAAACTTTCTAAGTCCCGGTGAGCGTCAATTAAAACTAATAAAGCCGGGGCCTCGTAAATTTCTCGGGATTTAATTCCCACTACCCGGTTTTCGATCATATCTAACCGACCAACACCGTGTTTACCCACTAGGTCATTTAATTGACTAATTAGCGTGACAGGATCGAGATTTTCTCCGTTTAAACTGACGGGAATTCCCTGATTAAAACCAATATCGACGTATTCCGGCTCGTTGGGAGTATCGGCGATCGCTTTGGTCATTAGATAGATTTCTTCCGGGGGTTCCGTCATCGGATCTTCCAAAGGACCAGCTTCAATACTGCGCCCCAACAGGTTACGATCGATACTAAAAGGCGAGGATTTTTTCACGGGAGACTCAATCCCGAATTTTTCCCCGTAGGCGATGGTTTCTTCCCGGCTCATGCCCCATTCCCTGGCGGGAGCGAGAACTTTTAAACTAGGATTGAGGGCCATAATGCCCACATCAAAACGCACTTGATCGTTACCTTTGCCGGTGCAACCGTGAGCGACGGCATCGGCCCCGTATTTCTCGGCAGCCTCTACTAATAATTTAGCGATTAAAGGACGAGCCAGGGCGGTAGAAAGGGGATAACGATTTTCGTAGAGAGCATTAGCTTGAATTGAGGGAAAAGCGTATTCTTTGACGAATTCTTCCTGAGCATTGACTACTAAGGATTCGAGCGCTCCGCAGCGCAGGGCTTTTTCCTGAATCGGTCCTAACTCGTCTCCCTGTCCTAAATCGGCGGCTAGGGTAATCACTTCTTCTACTCCCCATTCCTGTTTGAGATAGGGAATACAGACGGAAGTATCGACTCCTCCGGAATAAGCTAAAACCACTCTCTTGGCGCGTCCCATAATTTTTTCACCTAAAAACGACTAATTGATTACTCTTTTAAGTTTATTATATATCTTGGGGATTGGATGCTTCTTTTTTAATGCTTTTTTGTTTAGTTTTTGATGAAGAAAAGGAATAGTAAGTCACGAGCAAAGAGCCAAAACTAAACAGGCAACCGTCCGCTATTTACGTTTACTGGCAGCACGACGGGGGGATTTTTTCGGAGCGGTATTTGGGGGATTATCGTTAGTTTTATCTTTAAATATTGGAATAGTAAAATGAAACTGACTGCCGTTATTTTTGCCCCTCGATTCTGCCCAAATTTCGCCGCCCCAACCATTAACGATCTGACGACAGATAGCCAGTCCTAAACCGGTTCCCCCGGCACTGCGTCGCAGGGCCCCCTCCTCTTGGTAAAAGCGATCGAAAACCTGTTCTAAAAGATTGGGTTCGATCCCGCGTCCAGTGTCAGAAATGGTTACTTCTAGAGTTTTTGGCTTTCCCGAAGCGACTTCGATCGAGACATTTCCCTCGCGACCGGTAAACTTACAGGCATTATCGAGAAGTTTGGAGAGTAATTCCACTAACCACTCGCCATCGGCTAAAACAAAGGGCAGATTAGGGGGGACAAGATTGCTAATTTTTGGGTTGTCGTTGTCGAGATTGCGGGAGTGAACGTGACTGATGGCTAATTCCACACATTCCGATAAGGATAAAGCTTCGGGATTCCAATTAACCCGGCCACTTTCTAACCTAGAAAGAGTTAAAAAATCTTGGATTAATTTACGCATTCGTTCCGCATCTTTCAGGGCAGTATCAAGCATAATTTGGCGCATTTCCCCCGGCATATCCGGTTCCGAGGCCAAACTTTCTAGACAGACTTGAATGGTGGACAGGGGGGTGCGTAATTCGTGGCCGGTAATGGCGACTAAATTAGAACGAGTGCGATCAAGGGCGGCTAATTGTTCATTTAAATCCTGTAAATTAGCGTAGGCTTCTGCTTGAATGAGGGCGACTCCGATTTGAGTGGCCACCGCGTCCACCAGGGCGACATCCTCGCTTTTCCAAGTGGTGGTATAGGGTCCACAGTGATGCAGTTCCAACATTCCCAAGAGACGACTTTGGTAAAAAATCGGTACTAATAACCAGGAATAGATGGAACATTCCCGCACCAGATTTTGAATGGAATCCCCGGGGAGACGGGGATCGTGAATAGCGTCTTCAATTTTCAGGGATTCTCTCAATTCCAGCGCTTCCTGAAAAAGAGGATTATTTTTCAGAGGCCATTTTTGTCCTTTGATGGAACTAATGCCGGAGTTTAAAAATTCGTGTTCGATGGTGGCGTTAATGTCGGCCTCATGACAACGATAGACCACGCAGCGACAGACTCCCAATCCCTGCCCCAATTTCTGCACTGCCACCTGGAGGATGGCTTCCGGGTCGAGGGAACGACGGATCGCCGCTGTCACCGAGTTGATCAGTCTTTCCTTGTGTTCTTTCGATGCCAAGGAACGATTGGCTTTCAGCAGTTTATACTGTCCCGCTTGCAAATAAGTGACCAATCGCTGGACAAAGGGATCTGGTTCCTCTTGATGATCCCTGTCCGTCAGTTCACAGATCAGGTATTCTTCTTGGGCGCGCCTAATTTTCTCCGCTAGTTCGGGACGATAATCGAGAATATGATTTAAAAGAATTTGGGCGGCCTGTTGACTCACATGGCGATCGCTCGTCCAAATCCCCTCAAAACGGCGATTATTATCCATAGCTGCCCCATTTTCCCCCTCTGCTGTCAGATGGGTTCGTTCCCGACAGATTAAACAACTAGCATAATGGCGACTGATAACCACTAGATGCCATTCTTGGGCTAAACTGTCGTCCGGTTGAAAAGCGATCGTCTCGTAAACGTCGGAACTATGCTTAAAATCGGTTTCTGGGGCCGACAAAACATAAACTTGCCCGCTTTTGTGGGCAATGCGTCGATAGCGATGGGCCTCTTGACGATAAAAGCGCTCACGCTGAAAACTGGCAATCACTAACGGTTGATCGTCTTCCGCTAAAACCTGATCCTCCATGGCGTGGGATAGCGCGGTCAGGGATGCTTTGAAGTACATCTGCGATCGCAATTGAGGGAGTAACTGCAACAGTTCTGTTAAAACAGAAGTTGATCTGCTCATCGATGATCTGTTTCGAGTCGGGTGTAACTAGCAAGCGCGATAGAGGGAACTAGCAATTTCTCCCTTGACCCTATCCTACAGGCTCAAGGGGACAAGAGGTGAGATCGTGATGGCAAGAAATTTAAACCGAGTGATGCCAAAAGTGAGCGAAATTATTCTAGCTAACTAGAGGTTGCTGAATAAATCTAAAAACCTTGTTGGGTAAGACTTTTAGACTTTTGAGAAATCAAAAAGTGCCAGCCATTGCGGAGATCGGGGGGAAAATTCAGGTACTTTTTCCCTGAAAATTAGGTAATTTACCAGATGAAAATGGGTAAAACCCTACACCCTACACCCCACACCCCACACCCCACACCCTGCCCCCAGGAAAAGCTTTTTGCCGCAAACCCTAACTAGATGTAGGCGACTTTCATTGCCCAAAGGATCAGAGCAATAATACTACCGATAACGATAATGGACGATATCGCCACTACTGCTGGTTTATCGGCCCCCTCGAATTTCATAATGCCACGATTTAAGTCTGACATTGCCCTTAACTCCTTTTCATGAGATGGATGTGGAAAGTATGAGACACTTTAGGATCATAAATTAGCGAACTCTCATCTATCCGTGTTATTAGAAATTGGTATCATTCGGCTGTCTTTAATCATTCTAGGCGTTCTTTTCGCCCTTGCCCTTTTCCTTGAGGCTATTTTAAGAATTGTCTTCGGGTTCGGTAATCCGCTTATTTACGAAGCCGATGCCGAAATTGGCTATCTTTTGGCTCCTAATCAACAAACGCGCCGGTTTTCCAATTTTATCGCCGTTAATCAGTATTCGATGCGGAGCGATCCGATTACACCCCAACGGCCTCCAGAGACGACGAGAATACTGTTAATCGGTGATTCGATCGCTAATGGCTCCTGGTGGACAGATCAAAAAGAGACCATTTCTGCTTTAATCGCCAAAAATTTAGGACAGAATCTGACGGGTTCGGTGGAAGTTCTCAATGCTTCGGCCAATTCTTGGGGACCGCGCAATCAATTGGCCTATCTGCGACGTTTCGGCACCTTTGAATCTCAGGTGATTGTGTTATTAATGAACACCGATGATCTGTTCGCTTTAGCTCCTAGTTCGGCGGTGGTGGGACGAGAAATTAATTATCCCGCTCGCCGGCCAGCTTTAGCTTTAATCGAATTATATGATCGATATTTTAAGCGTTATCCTCCCCTACCACCAGTGCAAGAAGGGGGCGATCGAGTGGGCAATAATTTAACCGCTCTTGCCCAAATTCAAGCCCTTGCTCAGGCTAATCAAGCCGGTTTAATTATCGC
Organism: Microcystis sp. M015S2; assembly: GCF_020245945.1. NCBI lineage: Bacteria > Bacillati > Cyanobacteriota > Cyanophyceae > Chroococcales > Microcystaceae > Microcystis > Microcystis sp. M015S2. The sequence goes on along the minus strand of NZ_JADBTX010000021.1, from coordinate 6,612 downwards.
TATTACCCCCCTCATTCGCGAAGCTCAAAAACAGGGGCGAGATTATGAATTAAAAGCCCGTCAAAGACTAGCGGATTTCACCAGCAACCAGCAGATTTTTTATCTAGATTTTCTGCCCATTTTTCAAGCTCATCCTAATCCTGATTCCCTCTATCGCGATAATATTCATCTTAGTGGAGACGGTAACGAGTTAATTAGTCAAAAACTGACCGAGGCAATCAAAAATGTCTTTTAATTATGGTTGGCTGAATCAGTTATCAGTTATCAGTTATCAGTTATCAGTTATCAGATGTGAGTTTTCAGTTCACATCCTTATCAGTAAACAGTTATCAGTTCACTGTTTACTGTTTACTGAAAATACTCCCCACTCCCCAAAATTATAATTCATATATCAGTTCACATTCTTATCAGTTATCAGTTCACTGTTTACTGAAAATACTCCCCAATTCATAATTCATAATTCATAATTCATAATTCATATATCAGTTATCAGTTCACTGTTTACTGTTTACTGTTTACTGTTTACTGTTTACTGTTTACTGTTTACTGAAAATACTCCCCACTCCCCACTCCCCAATTCATAATTCATAATTCATAATTCATAATTCATAATTCATAATTCATAATTCATAATTCATAATTCATAATTCATAATTCATAATTCATAATTCATATATCAGTTATCAGTAAACAGTTATCGGTTCACTGTTTACTGTTCACTGTTTACTGAAAATACTCCCCACTCCCCAATTCATAATTCATAATTCATAATTCATAATTCCCTAACAACCATACCAAAGCTTTTCTATCTGTTTTGCTAGGGCCAATAACTCAGAGCGATCGCTTGTATCCCTTAACAGGGTGACATGGCCTAATTTTCGACCGGGACGGGATTTTTTACCATACCAAAAAACCTGAGCGCCGGGGATTGCCGCTAAAATTGCTCTTTTTTCGCCATAATCGCCGTCACTATCCTCAAAACCCAATAAATTAACCATGACTGCCCCGGCAGATTTTAAATCCGTGGCTCCAAGGGGCAAATTAGCCACTGCTTGCAGTTGTAGGGCAAATTGGGAGGTAAGACAGGCAGAAAGGCTGTAATGACCCGAATTATGGGTACGGGGAGCGATTTCATTAATCAATACCTCTCCCTGCGGAGTGACAAATAACTCTATCCCGAAAACACCCACCGCCGACAAACTACTTAACAGATGATGGGCGATAGATTCGGTTTGAGCCTGTAAAGATTGGTTAAGAGCGGCGGGAGCGATTACCCAGTGACAGACTTGCTCCTCTTGATGGGTTTCCACCACGGCATAGGTGACGATTTCCCCAGTTAATCCCCTAGCGGCAACGATGGCTAATTCGCGCTCGTAGGGAATATAAGCTTCTAACATCAAGTCAAGACGCTCTAATTGCGGCTTTTTGGCGTTTAATTCTTCAGGAGTGCGGATAATAAAGGTTCCTTGACCATCATAACCGTGTCGTCGCGCTTTCAGCACTAGCGGAAAAGGATAATTTTCTAATTGGGATAAATTATCTATCGCCCAAAAATCAGGCACAGGCAACCCTAGAGAGCGTAAATAACATCTTTGCTCGTATTTATCCAATAGGGGGCGCAGATTTGCCAAACTAGGATAGAATTGCACTCCTGTGGCCGCTAATTCTTCTAGGGCATCTAAATTAACAAACTCATTTTCAAAAGTGATCAGATCACAATGTTGAGCTAGTTTTTTTGTGCCTTCCACGTCAGCTATTTCGGCAAAAACAACCCCGTCAGCTAAAGCAACGGCGGGATCGTCGGGGTGTGGTGTTTGTACAATTAGAGAAATGCCTAATTTCTTGGCTTCCTGTGCCATCATCCATGCTAATTGTCCACCACCAATAACACCAACCCTTGTTTGCATCATTGATCACATCCTAAAGATTCTGGAGTAGAGACGCCGGTTTTTGAGTTGACACCCTCGGCTCTTTCACAGAGATTTTTGATTTGTTGAGCGTCAAGCACTGCAAAACTAAAATCAGCACCGTTGATATTGACTCCCTCGAAAATGGTACGCAGCATGATCGCTTCGGCAAAAATGGCATCGCTTAAATCGGAATTTTTAAAGGTACTGAGATAGGCTAACCCATTGGTTAAGTCCGCTCCATGAAAGTTGCCTTCGATGATAGAGGCTCCGTTAAACACTGCCCCGCGCAAATCGGCAGAGCTAAAGTTAGAGTCTTGCAGATTAACGTTAGTAAATTGGGCAGATTGCAAATTTTGTCCCGAAAAATCCTTTCCTGTCAGATTCTGGTTTTCATAACTGGCATTGGCTCCTGTGACAGCAGCAGAACTGGCCGCTAAGGCATTGACAGGAGATAGGATAAATAGTAATGCAAAAAAAGCGATCGCTAATCGAAAGATAGTCTTCATTGGCGGAAAATTCCATCAGTGGGCATTCTTGATTTTATAGCAGTAAGCCATCAGCCGTCAGCTTTTCGCCGGCCGCTAGAAATTGCTGGCACACAAACCTTTATAATGGCTGTCTAGGCTTATACTGCCATGCAATTTGGTCTAAACAAAAATATTTAAGCTACAGTCCCTCAGCTTTCAGTTAAATAAGGTAAAAGACAAAAGTTAATTAATTTTCTCTCTCCTGACTCCTATTTCTAAGGACAATTTCTGATTTATACAAGAGGTTTGATGGATACACCGCAACTTTTATTCAATGGTTTAGCCGTCGGCAGTATTATTGCTCTGGCTGCTGTTGGGTTAACCCTTACCTGTGGCATTTTGCGTCTGTCTAATTTTGCCCACGGCGATTTTATGACTTTGGGTGCTTACATAACTTGGGTGGTAAATGCTCAAGGGATTAATCTCTGGTTAGCGATGCTGGTGGGGGCAGCAGTGACAGCTATTGCCATGCTCATTGCCGAGAGATTATTATGGAAACCTATGCGCGATCGACGGGCCGATTCTACCACTTTAATTATTATTTCGATCGGTTTGGCTTTATTTCTTCGCAATGGTATTTTAATGATCTGGGGCGGTAGTAATCAACGCTACGATCTGCCTGTGATGACCGCTACAGAAATTTTTGGGATTAAAGTAGCTTTTGATCGCTTGTTAGTTATTGGTTTGGCAATTATAGTTATTATTGCCCTCCATTTGTTATTACAAAAAACCAAAATCGGTAAGGCGATGCGTGCCGTAGCTGATAGCACCGATTTAGCTAGAGTAACCGGAATTAACGTCGAATGGGTTGTTTTCTGGACATGGATAATTACGGGAGTTTTAACTGCTTTAGCCGGAGCGATGTTCGGGTTAATTACTGGGGGAGTGCGTCCCAATATGGGCTGGTTTTTAATCTTACCAATGTTTGCGTCCGTGATTTTAGGTGGTATTGGTAATCCCTACGGAGCGATTGCTGGGGCTTTAATTATTGGTGTTGCCCAAGAAATTAGTGTTCCCTTAATTGGTTCTGATTATAAATTAGCCGTGGCTTTATTAATTATGATCTTGCTGTTATTATTCCGTCCCCAAGGTTTATTTAAAGGCACGGTTTAACAGTTATCAGTTATCAGTTATCAGTTATCAGATGTAAGTTTTAAGTTATTTATCTTCATCTTTATCCCTGTTTACTGTTTACTGGACGGCTACGCCGTGCCTTTGGCAACACTGAAAAGCCCAATCTTTAATCCTGAATATATTCTTCCCCGGTGATTAAAGCGTATTCAGCGCGGGTGAATTCTCGACCTAAATAAGCAGCATGATCGAACATAGTAATCGGACAAGGTTGGGTTTCTTCGATCACTTTGACGGCTAATTCTTTGGCAGTTCTGGCAGTGTAAATAGTCTCAGGATTGCGATCAAGTTTTTGCCTAACACCGATAACTTTTCCCGTTTCTGGATCGACGGCTAAACCTTTTTCATTGATAATATTGCTGTAATGTTTGGCACAGATTAACCCTGCTTCTCGGTCGAGATAAATAATAAAATATCCTGCGGGATCGAGAGCGATCGGACGTTTGGAAAGTTGATTATCAATAGCCGTGATTTGGGATTTTAATTCGCTCATTTTCTTGACAAAATTACTTAAATATGTAGATGAAAGCAAGAGCAAATTATATCACATACCATCATCCTTTTTCTAGAGCATTTTGTAGATATAGGCCGTATTTTCTGTGAGCAAATCTGACCTACTGAGCAATCATACTAAATCCTGTTTAAAAAGTATAGGAGAGTGGGGAAGGCCAGAACAGGGAGAAACAATCCATAACTTGAGAGTTAATCAGACTATTAATACTAAATCCGTTGAGTATAGGCTACTTATGAGGACAGGCAAAGGGCAAGAGGCAAGAGGCAAAAAGGGGAATAAATAATCAGTCTTTAATAACCGGATTTAGTATAAAAACGGATTTGGTATCACACCAGCTGCAATGTGGGGGCGCAAAGCTCGCGCCCCTAATCTAAGGTCAAGAAATAACAGGCTGATAGCTGAGAGCTTAACCCTATAAATCTTCTTCTACCAAAGCCTCGACCCGTCCTGTTTTGACCGCTTCCACCAAAGCGGCGTGATCTCGTTCTGTCTGCTCGGCATAAGCGATCGCAAATTCGCCCATGGCTAGATCGAACTGATCTCCTTTTCCCAAATAACCGCTAATGGTGGCCGCATCTCCAGATTTAGCGTGGGCGCGGGCCAAAGTCCAGCCACAGAACTCGGCGTAGCGTTGCAGTTGGACGGCCGATACTCCTTCAATGGGTAGGGAAAACTTCATATCCCGTAGTTGCCGTAAATAGAAGTCTTTCCCCCCTCTTCCCCGGGTCCAGCCCAAAAATATGTCGCTAGAGGATTGCATCAATCTCTGGCCTGTAACTACCCGTTGTCCCTGATTTTCGTACTGGCTCTTGGCGGTATAGGGTTCCAGAACCGAAGGGCAGGCTTCCTTAACTTGTAGGATGAGGGGATGGTTATCTTCCGAGAACAATAGGGCGATATAACATCTGGTGCCGACACTGCCAATGCCCACCACTTTCAGGGCAAAGTCCTCTAATTGGTAGCGATCAAAGAGGACTCGGCGTTCCTCCGGCAGGGATTGGCGATAGTCTTCCAGACCCTCGCGCACGATAGTCTCCCAATCCGGTTCGTTGACATGGTAGAGAATAGGCGGCTGATCGACAAAGCGATTGCGTCCGCCGGTTTGGGTGACGATCTTGGGGTAGAGATGTTCGATGATGCGCTCGCGGGCTTTTGCCATTATCTGTTCCCGTATCTTCCGCGTCTTTTCGTCGGGAGACATCTCGATCGCCTGTTCTGCTCCTATGCGCGTGTACCATACCTCTAAGGGACTGAGGCGAGAATATTCCCGCAGGTGTTCTCGATAGGAACGAGCGCAATCGATCGCCGCCGCCTTCGATTCTTGATCGGATAGATCGCTATCCCTGCCGGCGATGACAAAACTGACCACGAGACGCTTGATATCCCATTCCCAAGGCGCGGGCAGCGTTTCGTCGAAATCGTTAATATCGAAGACTAAATTGCGTTCGGGGGTGGCAAAAAATCCGAAGTTCAACAGGTGGCAATCCCCGCAGGCCTGCACGATAATGTCCGTTTTGGGAGTGGTGGCCAGATCGTAGGCCATCAAGGCAGCGGAACCGCGCAGGAAGGTAAAGGGACTCCGCAACATTCGTCCGTAGCGGATGGGAATCAATTCCTGTAATCGCCCTCGATTTGATGCTTCGATGATTTCGATCGGCTCTCGACCAGCTGCGGGGGGTTGCCAGACAGCGTGGCGAGAACGCGGCAATCGCTCCCGCAGGGATTTACCGATCTGGATGCGTTCCTCCCGTGAACGGAATCGAGCTTGAGAAGGTGAGCGGATAGGGGTTTCTATTTGGTGGTTCATAACGACTTTTTCCCCTGAATGAGATTAGATCCCTTGCTGTTAGATGACTAAATGAATACAAGCAATAGGAAATAGATAAGTTAAGACTGATGGTTCCCCGAATGGGATAACTTTCTAACATTTCCCCCTTTAGAGATAGCTTCTGATGCTCGGTTCAACAATTAATCTTCACTCGTTTCTTATCCGGGGAAGATCAACATTATCGATGATACATTTTTTTCTGAAATGGCTATCTCTTAAATTTGCCTAACTTTTAGCCCAATGGCAGCCCTACTGTTTCAATTATATCTTGCTCAAAAATTGCTGGCGGAATGCTCGTAACAAAATTTTATCTAATGGTCAGCCTTCAGCCAGGGGCTAAACTCTCGCTCTTTTGTCGGGAAAAGGGGGGTATATTTCAGGTTAAAGGTGAAAATTTACCCCTTGCCCGACTTCTGTAAGAAGTTTTCTGTTTATTTTTTTGGGTAATGATTTGGTAGTATTAGTTTAGGTCCGTGAACCGAGAATTTACCCCTAGATTGTCTAGAAATGAGCGATGAAAGTGTCAATCTTGAGCAGGGGATGATGGGGGTGGGTTACGATGTTGACATCCTCGCCGCCCTAAAAGTGCGGCGATTCCTAAACCTCACGATTTAAGTTTCTGCTTCCACCACCGTCGCATACCACAGTTAAAAAACCATGTACTGTCTTACACAGAGTCCACAGACTTTCGCCCCATTTCAG
>NZ_JADBTX010000020.1:0-19564 GCF_020245945.1 Microcystis sp. M015S2 | reverse complement strand
TGCGCCCATTTTGGTCTGACACTAAATCCTGTTTAAAAGTTCTGGGAGAGTGGGAAGTAGAGAGTGGGAAGTGGGTTTTTAAAGTGGGATTGACAGTTAATCATATTATTAAAAACGGATTTAATATAATTAGCAAAACTAATGATATATATATATATATATATATATGCAAATAATTTATATATATTGACAGTAAAAAGAAACGCCCTTAAGATGCCAACAAAGATTAATTTAATGAATCAAGCTAGACATCCAAGCAGAAGGCATAAGTGGATTTTCCAATACTTCCCCCAATACTTCTAGAAGATGGCTCAAGTCTTTTGGGAGTAGATCAGACTTTGATGGCGACAGCGCCATCTATGCTGGCTCCGACAACGCCAGAGGTGACTCCTCTAGTCACACCTCTCACCCCATCTTCTCCTAGCAATTTTCTTGCTCCCGTGAGCGCGACGGCGAGCGATAACTTAGCTAATCAAAGTGATTCTCTGCTATCAGTCCCATTATTAGTTAATCAAGAGGCTGCTAATTTCTCCTTTTCCGACCAAGATACTTCTTGGACAGGAACCCCTCAAATCAGTCAGTTAGATGATTTAGGCGAGGTTTTATTCGTTCCGGGTAATCCCTCAGAAAGGGTGAATATGGTTGTCCAGTGGACAGTGCGAGAGGCAGATTTTAATAATGAAGTGGGATTCTTTCTGGTGGATGCTTCAGGTCGAGTAGAAGGTATCGCCCCCGGTGAAGAAGGATTCGCCGAGGCCGCTTTAAGCAGTTCCAGCCGACAAACTCTCTTCAATTCGGGTAATCAAGCGGGAAATTGGCGGGAATTCACCGTTGCGGGGGGTAGTCGTCTAGGGTTTTATCTGATTCAGAATAATACCAGCGCTAATTGGTTAGAAAATAATCGACAAAATCAGGGTCAATCGGGGTTAGCTTTTTTCTCCCTGAAAGGAGCTAATCCTGATAACTTTGATCATTCCCAAAGTAGTCATCTTGACCGCGGAATCTGGCGGTTTAACTGGGAAGATTTGACGGGTGGAGGAGATCAAGATTTTAACGATGTTGTTTTTAATATTGCTCAAGCAGGAATTGTCTTACCCGGAGACAAAGGACAGCAGGTTCCCCTCACAGTGGAGGCTGTCAGTGAGGACGCTGATTTTCCAAACGAGATGGGTTATTACCTGGTCGATACGCCGGATGGCGAGATTAATGGGATTAAACCAGGGGATCAGGGTTATTTAGATGCGGCCTTGTCAGGCGATCGCTACCAGGTAATTTTTGCCTCTGGGAAAGCGTTTGATAGTAAAACGTTTAACGTCCCTTCTGGGAAATATCTGGGATGGTATCTAGTCGCTAACGGGACGACAGATCAGGCGATCGCCAAGGGGGAAAATGCCCCGCCGGTTTTCTTTTCCTATGCGGCGGCCAATGAGGATGGTTTGAATCATGTCCATGCTCAACAAGATAGTCAGACTTGGACTTGGGAAGATTTTTGGGGCGGCGGCGATCGCGATTTTAATGATTTAGTGTTTCGGTTCAGTTTTGGGGAACCAATTGGAGAACCGATTCAGTTACCGTCTTTGAGCATTGAAAATACCACAGTGACGGAGGGGAATACAGGAACTCAATCTGCTAATTTTACAGTTCGTTTATCAGCCCCTACAAACACAACAGTAACGGCTCAATTTACGACGACGGATGGAACCGCTCAAGCGGGGAAAGATTATGAATCCTCAACGGGAATTTTGACGTTTGCACCGGGAGAAGTGGAGAAAAAGATCGCAGTTGCTGTCAAGGGCGATACGATTAGCGAGCCGACGGAAACCTTCACGGTCAATTTAACAGGAGTGACCAATGCTATCCTGATTCAAGGTGAGGGAATTGGCACAATTCTGGATAATGATAATTCGGTGAATCCACCTGGTAATAATCCTCCTGTCACCGATGCCGATAAAACTATTACTCTACCAGAAGATAGTCAACCTATCCCCTTAAATATTAATCCACCTACAGATATTGATGGGGATAATTTAACTATTTCTGTCACTCAATTACCAGATAACAGCAAAGGAAGAATCACTTTAGCTGATGGCACAGTTATTAATGTGGGTGATGAGATTTCGATTAATTCTCTAACTTCTTTGCTATACACACCCCTAGCAGATGTTAATGGTAATGGCGGCAATTTTGTTTATACTGTGAGTGATGGTAAAGGGGGGAGTGATAGTCAAACCATTAGTTTTGTCATTAATCCGATTCAAAACCCTGGTAATAATTCTCCGGTAACAGATGCCGATAAAACTATTACTCTACCAGAAGATAGTCAACCTATCCCCTTAAATATTAATCCACCTACAGATATTGATGGGGATAATTTAACTATTTCTGTCACTCAATTACCAGATAACAGCAAAGGAAAAATAACTTTAGGAAATGGTACAATCATTAATATAGGTGATGAGATTTCAATTAATTCTCTAACTTCTTTGCTTTACACACCTCTAGCAGATGTTAATGGTAATGGTGGTAATTTTGTTTATACTGTGAGTGATGGTAAAGGAGGTAGTAGTAGCCAAAAAATTAGTTTTGTCATTAATCCTAGTAACTTAATTGTTTCTGCTGTTCCCTCGAATAATGCTCCTGAATTTACGACTAATCCTGAGTTAGAGATTATTGTCGGGAATGATTATAGTTATAATGCAAATGCCGTTGATGCGGATAATGATACCTTATTCTACTCCCTCTCCCTTGCCCCTGATGGTTTAACCATTGACAATAAGACTGGTGTTTTGAGTTGGAAAGCCCCAACAATCGGCAATTATAACATCTCTATTTCAGTGGAAGATGGTAAAGGGGGAAGGGATACCCAAACTTATAATTTAGGGGTAGTAACCAACGTTATTGATTCTCAACCAAATCGTCCTCCAGTATTCGTTTCCAATCCCGTCGTTTCTGGTAATCTCAACAATGAATATCGTTACGATGCTAATGCGACTGATGCTGATAATGACAATTTAACCTATTCTGTCATCAATGCCCCTAATGGTTTGGTAATCAATCAGAATACTGGTGTTGTTACATTCACTCCCACCGTCTCAGGAGCAACCGAGATAACCTTACAAGTTAATGATGGTAAGGGGGGTATTGCGACTCAGGTTTATACTTTATTGGTATTAGAAGAAGAAACGGATAATTATGCACCTGTCATCATCTCTGAGCCTATTCTTAAAGCTAGTACCAGTCAAAATTATGTTTATGATGTTAATGCGATTGATCCTGATGAGGATAATTTAACCTATTCTTTAGTTGATGCTCCTCAAGGAATGAGCATTGATAATTTAACAGGAGAGATTATCTGGGATACAGAAGGTAAAACTGTTGGTAACTATAATGTTTCTGTTAAGGTTACGGATAATCTTGGGGGTGTGGATACCGAAGAGTTTACTATTGCTTTAAATAATGCTTTATTAGGAACAATTGAAGGTGTTAAATGGGAAGATGCTAATGGTAATGGAATATGGGAGTCAGCTAATTTTGAGGATTTTTCTGTAGATGTATCTTCTTTAATATTGTCTGGAGATACTGCAATCGTAGATAATGCTTTAAGGCTATCATTAAATAGTTTTTACTCATCTGGGAATGCTTTATTAAAAAATCCCTTTAACCTTGTTCGAGATAGTAACCAAAATCTATTATTTTCTACTAACTTCAAATTTTCTATTTCTGAATCTAGCGGTCTTGGCGATGAAGACGGAGAAGGGGCGGATGGTATAGCTTTTATTATCAGTCCAACAGATACCATTGGTAGTGCAGGGGGAGGAATTGGTTATGAAGGCTTAAATAACACTGTTGTTATTGAATTAGATACATTTAATAATGGTAGCCAAGATCAAAATAATGGCAATCATATTGGTATTAATATAAATGGAAATACGACCTCTCTTGTCCAAGCTAATATTCCTACTCGCTTCAATAATGGAGAAATTTGGAATGTTTGGATTGACTATAATGGCTCGTCACAATTACTAGAAGCTAGAGTCTCTCAAGACTCTAATCGCCCTACACAAGCCACTGTTTCCGCAACAGTTAATATTGCTGAAATTCTCGGACAAAATGAGTTTTTTGTCGGTTTTACTTCTGCTACAGGGGCAGGATTAGGAAACCATGATATTCTTTCCTGGACATTTATTAACAATGAACCTGCTTTAGAAGGAATTACCGTCTATCTTGACTCAAATAATAATGGCACTTTTGATAACAATGAGCCTAGTCAAATCACCGATGAAAACGGAAAATATCAATTCACTGGGTTAGAAGCAGGTACTTATTTTGTCAAGGAAGTTATACCCACAGATTATGAACAAACTTCTCCAAATGATAAAGAAAAAATAGTAACAATAGATATTCAAGTTTTAGGAATTAACGATCCTTGGCTGTCAGGAATGCCTGATGGTGCAACAGCTAGTGGGGGAGATATTGCACCTAATCAATCTCCCATACTGGCTTCACAATTACCGATTGTTGCTGGTTCAACTCTTATTTTTGAAGTAACAGGTAGTGTTAATAATGATCCATTTCCATCAGGTTTAACTCCTGATGGTGGTATCTTCTTCTCTCATAGAGAATTAGATGAAAATGGAATTTCTAACCTAACTGCTCCTAGTAATAGTCTAGTTGGTGTATTCTTGACAGATGAACAACCAAATTTAACATCTGCACCTGATGAACTGAACTTTGAAGAAACTGGCAATATTACTAATGGTATTAATTACACAAGTTTATCACCTAAAGTAAAACAAGTTTTCTTTATTGGTAATGGTAAAAATAATGATAGTGTAACTCAGGAAATTATTGTGCCTGAAGGAGCAACAAGGCTGTTTTTAGGCACGATGGATGGATATGCTTGGTATAATAACTACGGATCTTTTGATGTTAATATTACTGCTGAAATTCTTGGCGGTATTAGCTATCACATTGTCGATCTCAAAGCAGGAGAAACCGTTAGCAACATCAACTTTGGTAACATAAAAATTGATCAACCCATACCTAACCAAGCTCCCGTATTCACTAGCACAGCACCCAAAACCGCCCAAATAGGGCAATTATTAACCTATCGAGCTACTGCTACCGATGCCAACAACGACAGATTAACCTATAGTTTACTCAATCAACCTGAAGGTATGGCAGTTGATGCCGAAACTGGTATCTTAATTTGGCAACCGAAACAAAATCAAATCGGCAATAATCGAGTAGTTTTGCGAGTGTCTGACGGTAAAGGAGGCATTGCTAATCAAGAATTTTTCCTGAATACTAAAGGTATTAACACCCCACCGCAAATTATCTCCTCTCCCAACACCGTTGCTCTGATTAATAATACCTATAGCTATGAAGTAAGAGCCACTGATTTTGATAATGATACCCTGACCTATAGCCTGATTAATCCCCCGGAAGGGATGACCATTAATGCCAATACTGGCTTAATAGCATATACCCCTACTAATTTAGGAAAACAAACCGTTGAAATAAAAGTTAGTGATGGTTTTGGTGGGACTAATACCCAATCCTATCAATTACAAGTTTTAGCCACATTAGACAACAATTTACCTAGTATTACCAGCACGCCTAAAATCATCATTGGTGCTGGGGGATTATATCAATATGATGTCGAGGCTAATGATCCCGAAAATACCGCTATTAGCTACAATTTAACGGTTAAACCCAATGGGATGACTATTAATACAAATACAGGTTTAATTACTTGGCAAACTCAAGCAGTAACTAACGGTGATTTTCAAGTTACAGTCACAGCGACGGATGCAGATGGTGGGATTGCCTATCAAAATTACTATATCCGAGTTACTCCTAATCAGGCACCGATTATTAATTCTCAGCCGTTAGAATTAGCTCAATTAGGCGTTACTTACAAATATGATGTTATTGCCAAAGATGCAGATAATGACGCTTTAACCTATAATCTCTTACAAGCGCCTCAAGGTTTAACTATTGATCAATTTGGCCGTATTCGTTGGCAATCTGCATCCCAAAATCAAGGTATTTATCCTGTGACGATTCAAGTCAGCGATGGACGCGGGGGAATCACCACTCAAACTTATAATTTAACCCTTAGCAATAATGATGTTACTAATCCGGTGGTGGAATTAGGCTTTAATAGTAACCTAATTAATATTGGCGAAAGTATTGATTTCCAAGTTCGAGCAAGGGATAATATCGAAGTTAAAACCCTCACTTTAACGGCTAATAAAACCCCGCTAACTCTTAATCCTAATAGTCCCAATGGACAAATTAATACTGCTACTTTTGTCGGTCAAAAAGCAGGAGTTTATCAAATTATTGCTACTGCTACCGATGCGGCCGGTAATCAGGATACAGAAACAATTGAAGTGCGGGTACTTGATCCCAGTGATACCAAAGCACCTGTTATTGAAATTAACAAGACTAACTTAGAAGCCACTCAAGGTATCATCAAGTCACCTACAGATATTATTGCTACCGTCACCGATGATAACCTCGAATTTTATCGAGTGGAAATTGCCCCTGTTGAAGCAGTTGATTTAAGCAATATCGGGGAAAATGATCCAGATTACACTTTATTGACAAAAGGCACTCAAAATATTACTAATCAGCCGGTAGCTACCCTAGATCCTCGTTTGTTGGCAAATGGAAGTTATCTAGTGAAAATTACCGCTTTTGACTTTAGCGGTAATGGTAATGTCCAAGGCGTTATCTTAAACGTGACAGGACAAAATAAACCTGGTGAGTTTTCTCTAGAATATACTGATTTATCTATTCCTTTAACTGGTATTCCCATTGAAATTATCCGTCGTTATAATAGCTTAGAAAGTGCAAGCCAAGGAGATTTTGGCTATGGTTGGGATTTAGGTTTACAAGATGCCAAAATTGTCGAATCCTCCCCCGATGGACGAGATTTAAGTGAGGCTAATTCCGATTTCTTTGGAACTTCTAATACCTTCTCCGTCGGGACACGAGTAACTTTAAATACTCCCGATGGCCGCCGCGTTGGATTTACTTTTAATCCTGTACCAGTTTCTGCTAGTTTCTTCGGTGCAATTTATGCTCCTAGCTTTACTCCCGATGCTGGTGTATTTGATAAATTGGAAGTAGAAAACACTCCGTTAAGTATTCGTAGTAATGGTACAGTAGGAGCCTTTCTCTTTAGTTTCTTGGGTTATAATCCCTCGCAATATAAATTAACCACCAAAGACGGCACGGTTTATAAGTATGATCAGAATTTTGGTTTAATTGATGTCACCGACAGAAATGGCAATAAATTAACCTTCTCCGATGAGGGTATTATTAGCTCAACGGGTGCTGAAATTGACTTTATTCGAGATGCTCAAGGTCGCATTACTGAAATTATCGATCCTGATGGTAAATCTATTAAATATGTTTATGATAGCAACGGTGATTTAATTGAGGTGATTGACCGCACTAATAACACCACCGAGCTAGTTTATGATGACCCCAATCGTCAACACTTCTTAACAGAAATTATTGATCCCTTGGGACGCAGTGCGACTCGTACTGAATATGACGAAAATGGACAAATCAGCAAAATTATTGACGCTAACGGTAATGAATTAAATATCACCTTTGATAATGCTACTAATAGCCAAACTGTTAAAGATCCTTTTGGTAAGACTATTACCCGGGTGTTTGACGCTCAAGGTAATGTTATTCAAGAAGTTGATCAATTAGGGGGTATTACTTTACGCACTTACGATGAAGATAATAACCTGTTAAGTGAAACCGATCCCGAAGGTAATATCACCAGTTATACTTATGATAGTCGAGGAAATAAGCTGACAGAAACCGATGGGGAAGGTAACAAGAAAACCTTTACTTATAACCAAAGTAACGACATCTTGACAGAGACTACTGCTTTAGGTTTTGTCACCACTTACACCTATGATAATAACGGTAATCTCACCAAACGGAAAGACACAGAAGGTAATGTTACTGAATATAAATATGACTCCTTGGGACTTTTAACTACTGTCACCGATGCTAATGGTAAAATTAGTAACTTTAAGTATGATAATCGTGGTAACTTAACTGAATTAACCGATCCTACGGGAGCAAAAACCACCTTTACCTATGATAGTAATGGACGAGTAGCCAGTGTTACTGATGCTTTAGGTGCTATTACTAATTATATCTATGATGCTCAAGGGCGCTTGATTGAAAAAGCTGATCCTGAAGGGAGTAGTTGTGGTTGTGCAAGGGGTATTACTAAAACCGAATATAACGCCGCTGGGGAAAAAGTAGCAGAAATAGACGCATTAGGAAGACGCACAGAATACCGTTATAATGATCGTGGTTTATTAATTGAAACCATCTTACCTGATAGCACTCCTGATAATTTAATCGATAATCCTCGCACCAAAAATGAATACGACGCTTTAGATCGTTTAACGGGTTTTATTGATGAATTAGGACGTAAAACGATTTATGTTTATGACGCATTAGGGCGAGAAATTGAAGTAATTTATCCTGATAGTACCCCTGACAATTTAACCGATAATCCCCGCACTAAGAAAGAATACGATAAAGCCTGGCGAAAAATTGCCCAAATTGACGAATTGGGTAATCGTACCGAATATGACTATGATAAGAGCGATCGCCTTTTAACTGTTACTAATGCCCTGAATCAAATTACTAGCTATACTTATGATGCAGACGGGCGACAAATTGCCAAAACAGATGCGTTAGGGCGCATCACTGAGTATGATTATGATGATCTTGATCGCCTCCTTACCACAACTTATGCTAATAATGCGGTAATGACTACCACTTATGATCCTTTAGGACGAGTGATAGCAGAAAAGGATTTAGCAGGAAATACCACTAACTATGAATATGACACTTTAGGAAGACTAACGGCGGTAATTGATGCTTTAAATCAACGTACCGAGTATAAATACGACTTAGTAGGTAACTTAATTGAGCAAAAAGACGCAAATGGTAATATTACTAAATTTGAATATGACAGTTTACGCCGTCTAAAAGCTACCATCTTACCTGGTGGACAACGTAACGAGACAATCCACGATAAAATCGGTAATTTAATCAAAGTAACTGACTTTAATGGAGCAGTCACCACCTATAAATATAATGAGCGTAATTGGTTAACCGAAAAATCCTTCTCTGATGGTACACCTACGGAAACTTTTACCTATACCTTAACGGGGGAATTAGCTACCGTTATCGATAATCGAGGGGTGACAAATTATGTTTATGATGAGCGTGACAGGTTAATTAGTCGCACCGAACCAGATAACCGCACTATTAGCTATAGTTATGACAAAGCTAGTAATATTCTTACCTTAACTGTACCTTCTGGCACAACTAACTATACCTATGACAAACTGAATCGTATTGATACCGTCAAAGATGCGGATAACGGAGTAACAGACTACGATTATGATGCGGTGGGTAATTTAATTAAAACCGTCTTCCCCAATGGGGTGACAGAAAATCAACAATATGACTTGTTAAACCGCTTAACCTACCTCGAAAACCGCAACTCTACGGGTATTATTTCTAGTTATACCTATACCCTAGATGCGATGGGTAATCGGGTAAAAGTGGTAGAAAATGATGGTCGTACAGTGGAGTACACCTATGACAATCTCTATCGCTTAACTCAAGAGAAAATTACTGACACTGTAGCAGGGAACAAAACGATTACTTATAGTTTTGATGCAGTAGGAAATCGTTTAGAAAAAGTCGATTCAGTGGCAGGTAAAACTACCTATACCTATGATAAAAACGACAAATTATTAAAAGAAATCCTTGGCGGAAATGTTACCCAATATCAATACGATGAGGAGGGTAATCTCCTTGCTAAGGTAGAAGATGGCGCAACTACCACTAATTATGAGTGGAATACTAAGGGTGAATTAACGGCGGTAGAAGTCACGGAAAATGGCGAAACAGGACGCATTGAGTTTGAATATGATCACAATGGTATCCGAGTAGCAATTAATGTGGATGGTGAGGTGACTCACTTCTTAATCGATAACAATCAACAGCAATACGCCCAAGTGATTGAGGAATATCAAACTAATGGTACAGTTAATACTACCTATACTCACGGTTGGGATTTAATCTCTCAAGATGACGGGACAAATCGGATTTACTATCAAGTGGATGGTTTAGGTAGCACTCGTTTGATGACGGGTAATGACGGGGCTGTAGTAGTAGAATATGATTATGATGCTTATGGTAATTTAACTCGTAAAGTCGGGGATGCGGAGAATAATTATCTGTTTGCTGGTGAGCAGTTTGATGAGGCAGTGGATGGTTATTATTTACGAGCAAGGTATTATGATCCTAATACAGGACGTTTTGCTTCCACTGATCCTTTTGAAGGTTACAATAATCAACCGATAACCTTGCATGATTATTTATATGCTGGGGTGAATCCCGTAAATGCGATCGATCCTAGTGGGGAAGTCTCATTTATTGAATACAAAATTTTATACACTGCTTTTGCCATTGGATTACTAAAGGTTTGTGGGGGTTTACCTGGTGGTTTTAATTTACTATTTTTGAGCCCTATTCGGTATGCATTTTTAGCTGGCATAATTGTTGGCAAGCTCCTCTGTTAATAGCTCTTGTAGGGTGCGTTAGGCGGCGATTATCTCTGATAAAAAACTGAAATTAACAATCCGCCGTAACGCACCAACTTCATCATTAAATTGGTGCGTTACGCTTTCGCTAACGCACCCTACTGGACTACTGGACTGTTTCAGCTAATTTGGTGTATTAGAAAATTGCTATAGATTTTACAATCTAAGACTTTAAGCCGAAATCTATTGCCCTATTTTAGCTGAAACAGTCCACTACGATTTATGTTTTTGTTTGCGGCGATAATCTCTGATAAAAAACTAAATCAACAATCGGCTGTAACACATCAACTTCATTATTAAATTGGTGCGTTACGCTATCGAATGGCGCACCCTGCGAGAATTGATAATTAAATTATTCATCCCAAATTGCTGTTGGTATTTCTTTAATCCCATCGCTCCCCCAATTAGGCGGATAAATTCCCTGAGCGATAAACCGATGGATGCTCGAAAACTGCCAATCTTGCGGATTCGCACATAATCCATGTTTTACGGGATTATTATGAATATAATCACAATGCAGAGCAAAATCTCTTTCATCTCGAAGCAAATGTTCCCAATAGCGACGCTGCCAAAGATTGCTCTCTCTGCGCTTTATTCGTGACTGAGAAACTTCTCGATTAATACCTAATTGTTCTGCATAATGCTTGGTGACATACGTTTTAATCAATCGCAATCTCATAGAAAAATCCTTATCTTCTGGTGGCAAAGTTAACAAACAATGAAAATGATCTGGCAACAAAACAAAAGCATCAATTAAAAAAGGATGTTTTTCTCTTACCTTTTGAAGAGCTTCTCTGAGAGCCTTCCGTCCAATTTCACTACAGAGCCAGGGTTCACGTTGATAAGTAACTTGGGTGATAAAATAAGTACCACCAGAAACATTAGGTCTTCTATAATTAGGCATTATTCTATCTTTAATATATCTGGTGGGTGGTGCGTTACGACGGATTGCTAATCCTATAGCGGTGTGCAGTCGTATGAAGTACAGTGTCACGAGCTATAAACCATGCTAGGCAAGGCTTGGTCTGTATCTCACTCAAGCGCTTACCGCTATAAGTAAGAGCAGAGATTGTTGCCGTCTAACGCACCCTACTGGACTGTTTCAGCTAAAATAGGGCAATAGATTTCGGCTTAAAGTCTTAGATTATAGAATTTCTAGCATTTTTCTAATACACCAAATTAGCTGAAACAATCCACTACATTTTACTACTTTCGTTGCTGACTATTGACTCATAGAGCAACTATCGCTAACACACCCTACGAATTAGTGCGATCGCCGATCTTGTAGGTTGGGTTGAGGAACGAAACCCAACATTATCTGTATTATCATAATTAATAAAACATCTAAGGGAATTTTCATGAAAGCAGAGTTTACCGCCATCATTGAGGCAGCAACAGAAGGAGGATATTGGGCGATTTGTCCTGAAGTGCCTGGTGCGAATGGTCAAGGGGAAACCATTGAAGAAGCCAAAGAAAGCTTAAAAAGTGCTATTCAACTAATTTTTGAAGATCGTTTAGCTGATATTCGTCGAGGACTACCGAAAGAGGCGATCGAGGAGACAATTTCCATTCCATGAAACGTCAAGAATTAGAAAAAAAGTTGCGGAAAGCTGGTTGTTATCTTAAGCGAGAGGGTGCATCTCATTCTCTTTGGATTAACCCTCAAACTGGGGTGATTGAAGCTGTACCACGACATACAGAAATCAAAGAATTTTTAGCACAAAAAATTCTCAGAAACCTGAATGCCCAATAGTGCGATGCCGAAGGTACTGCCTAGCAGTACGCCGATCTTGTAGGGTGAGTGTTTGTGGCGATAATCTCTGTTAAAAAAACAAAATCAACAATCCGCGCCCCGCGCACCAACTTTATCATTCTGTGTTACCGAATAAGATATAATTGGGAAGGTGAAAATAGCGCAATCACCGATCTGGTAGGGTGCGTTCCCTGAAACCTTTGCGACTGCGACATGATTTGATATTGGGGAACGCACCACCCTTAAGGTTATGGTTACGGTGTTGGGGGTTTGGGAAGGAGAATTTAGATTAAAATAGATAACAGATAATTAGCAAAGTCTGCTCATAATGCCGAATATTATCTGGTCGGATTACTTACAATATCGAGCCAAACTGAGAGGATTTGAACTTGCTAAAATAGAAGAGATTCTCAAATACTCTGGAGAAAGGTACTACGATACTGAAACGGGTCGTCTTATTGCCGTAGGTAAGCATGATAATCGTTTAGTAATTATTCCTTATGAATACGATGATAATTTTATAACTCCTGTCACGATTCATGCGACAACACGCCAACAAATTTGATTTCGCCTAACAACTGGGAGATCTACTATCCATGAGTAACCCTAAAATGAGATACTTTGAACAAGAAGACATTCTTTATTTAACTATTTCTGATGAACCAGAAGCTAAAAGTGTAGAAATTAATCCAAATATTACCGCTGAACTTAATGATTTAGGAGAATTAATTGGCCTAGAGATTACCAATGCTAGTTCTTTTATCCGAGATTCAATTTTAGAGTCAACCCAAGGAAAAATATTAAATTTGTCCGCCCAATGACTTATTGAGTGCGATGCCGAAGGCACTGCGTAGCAGCACACCGATCTTTTAGGGTGCGTTAGACGGCGATAATCTTTGATAAAAAACTCAAATTAACAATCCGCCGTAACACATCAACTTCATTATTAAATTGGTGCGTTACGCTATCGAATGGCGCACCCTACGATTTATGTTTTTGTTTGAGCGCGATCGTTTATAATCAAAATATCATTATTTTAGAGTAAAAGAAAAATGCGTAAACAGACCATTCAATATACATCATCTTTAGATGCTTTGATTGCTGTTGCCAAGCGACTTAGCGTCTATGAGAACCAACATAAAATGGATTCCGAAGATTTTTATAACGAATACAATCAGGGAATATTGTCAGATGATATAATATTTATAGAATGGGCAAACGATTATCGTCATTACCTTGCTTTGCGTCAAGAATTAGAACAAAGATTAAATCATGCTGCTTAAACTTTTATCTGATTACCTCAATCAAGTAGAGCAAGCAATTGTGCAGTGTGAAAATGCTTATGTAGAACCTTATCAAGAAGAAATACTGACATCACAAAGAGCTAATTTAAGAATTAGGTTGCGTTTCAAGCAGACCCATTTATTGGAAATAAACAAAGCTATAGTAATCACAGACAATTACTTAGAACTCCTAGATTATCGTTACCATTTCCAAGATGAAAAAAACAACCTAGTTTTTCGCTATGATAGTACCCCTCACTTTCCCAATATTTCTACTTTTCCCCATCACAAGCATTTACCAAACGATGTAATTAGTTGTCACAAACCTGAAATTACTCAAGTCTTAAAAGAAGCAACAGAGTTATTGAGGTAAATAAAACGTATTTAATGCGATCGCTGATCGGGTAGATTGCGTTAGGCGGCAATCCCAAAAGTAGGGGCGCAAAGAACTTGCACCCTCTGGATATCACGGTCATTCCCCTGACGGTGGCTTCTAGCGGAACATTGCCCGCAGGGAACTGGAGATTTGATTGGCTACCCGTGCGGCCACCAATCCCGAAAGGGCAGCGACTACCACTGTAGCAAGGCAGGTTAGCTGGGCTGCCCCCGGACCACCCACCCCCAGTACCATCGCCATGGCGGTCAAAGGTAGGCGATAGCCGCCAGCAATACCGGCCGCTGCCCCCGCCGCACCGGCCAGATCCCCCGAAATCTCAAAGGTGGTGGCGAACACCCGGCCACTGAGGTCGCCGATCGCCAGAAAAGGGACAAACACGCCGCCACAGCCCCCGGCTAAAACCGCAGCGGTGGTAGCCGCAGCCCGGAGCAGAGCTACTGCCAACAGGTGGTAAGGAGTTGTTTCAGTGTTTTCGGCCCAGACGATAGCGGCTCCCCCTGGTCCAAAAGCCGCTGCGGGGGTCGCCACCTGTCCGATCACGATCGCCAAGAACAGCATCATCAGGCTACCAATGAGGAGACGAGTGGCGGGCCTGTCCCGCAAGCCTCTGGCCCAGTAGATCGCCTCACCGGTGAGGGCTGTAATCGTGCCAGCGATCGCTCCGATCAACAAAGTGGCAGCCACCGCATCCCCGAAGTCAGTCGGGGCAACCTGCGGCACCACCAGCCGGATCAGTTGCAGCTTAAAGGCAGCGTTGACTCCCCATCCCACCAGTCCCCCTGCTAACATCGCCGCTGCCCGCTCCGGGGTGATCGGAACCTGGCGTCGCTGACTCAACTCAAACATAAAAAAGCTGCCCACCAGAGGGATTCCCATCAAGGCAGAAACGCTTGCCGCACCGCCACCGATGGCCAGGGGCCGCACCAGTTGACCCAGGGCTGGATTTATGGTACCCAACCAGGTTCCCGTCGCCACGCCAATATGAGCCGCCGGTGATTCTGTTCCCATGGGCGCACCCAGTCCAACAGTGGAGAGGATGGCCAAGGCGCGTAACGGTGCTAGATTCCAGGGGAAGCGCTCTTCGGCACCGGATGCGTTAACCACGTCACCGGTCAGATCGGCGCGAGCAATGTCATGGGGGAAGGAGTACCAGTCCATGAGAGAACCCCAGCGGCCAGAGGCAGTCGCCCCGCGGGGAGCTAAGGTCTGCACAGGTTGGCCTCTACCCAGTCCAAACAGGACTAGCACTGCTAAGGTAACGCCCACCAGAGGCAGCAGCAGTAGCCAGACGTTGCCTAGGTTAGAGGCAATTCTGAGGGTTTGCTTAATTGCTTCAGTCAGCAGTACCGCGGCCAGAGAACCGATCAAACCGCCGAGCAGACCAGCAACGGCCCATGGGCTTACCCTGGTTAAGAGAAGTTGTAGTTTGTTATTTAGCATCGCGCAAGGAAAGTTAAGTTTTTATTGTTCTGATAGCCAGTCCATTTGAGTAGTCATGCAAAACACCCTGAAAGTTTTTACTATATACTAGGTCGTTTCGATGCGGCGGTTCTCTCTCGGCAGACTCCCACTCCCCCTCAACAGGAGAATTAATTGCCGGATTCTCTTGTCTCGTGCCAAGGTTCCATCTTGCAATGAGAAAAGTGAGCGCCTCCCTTCCTTCCCCGCGTTACAAGGGAAATCCTTGCAACGCAGTACACTACCTCTTGCCTCTTGCCTTTTGCCTATTGCCTATCCCAACCAAGAAATTAATTTTACACGACTACTTAATAGTGACGTGGAGTATAAACCCATTGCTTGGTTTTACCTTGCTCAATCAGGCGAGTTTTGCTCGATCCGATCAAAATTATGGTTCGCATATCCGCATCGTTAATAGTCATATCCTCTAGGAATTTCACCGTCACTGTTTCTCCTTTTCGCCCTAAATTACGCGCTAATACCACGGGAGTTTGCGGCGATCGCCATTGTAATAAAATCTCTTTTGCCTTCTCCAATTGCCAAGTGCGCTCTTGAGACACAGGATTATAAAATGCGATCGCTAAATCAGCTCGGGCCGCTAACTCAATGCGCTGAGAAATCACCTGCCAAGATTTGAGAATATCCGATAGGGAAATCGCACAAAAATCATGGCCTAAAGGTGCGCCAACCCTGGCGGCCGCCGCTTGCATGGCCGAAATCCCCGGACAGATCTGAATGGCGATCGCATCCCATGCCGGTTTTGCTTTTTTTTCTAATACCTCAAACACGGCCGCGGCCATGGCATAAATTCCCGGATCTCCAGAGGAAACTAAGACAACCGATCGCCCCTTAGCCGCTAAATCTAAGGCCATTTCTGCGCGATCGAGTTCCACCCGATTATCCGATTCATGGCGGACAATTTCTGGTGTTCGCAGGGATTCTACCAAATCCAAATAGGTTTTATAACCCAGCCAATCCGTGGCTTTTTCCAACACTTCTCGAACTTCCGGCGACATCCAATTTAGCGCCCCCGGTCCAGTTCCAACTATGGCTAATTTACCTTGACTTTCCTGGTCCAAATCCCCCAGAGGTAAACTGGATTTTTCCTTAATTTGCTGGCTTTCCTCCCACAGATAAACTAAACAGTCACTGCTAGGTTTTGCCAAGTTTAAGTTATTTTTATCGGTAATCTCAATGCTCAGTTTTGCCGCCGATGAAATCGGTAAATTACTATTTTTTAACCAGTCCGCTTCACCGATTAATTTTACTTTTTCACCCGCCAATAAATCGGCAAGAAACTTCTTAGCATCATCGGGATTAACTAACTGATAACCCGGTGGTGGCGATAATAAGGTCGTTTTAAATCTAATATCACCAGTCGTAGTAATTGCGGGGGAAATTTGCCAAACCGAGGCAATTTGACGAGCGAGATCATTAACCCCTTGCAAACCACCCAACAAAGGCACTACGGCGCTGCCATCTTCTGCGATTGCTAATACAGGTGGTTCTTGCCATTTATTAGTTAATAAAGGTGCTAAGGTGCGAATTAAAATACCCGCCGCACAAATGCCAATAATTGGCGTTCCCATCTGGAAAAATTCTCGCACCGTTTCACCAAAATTAGTATAGGTAAAATCAGCCGAATGGGTACGATCTATTAACCCATAAACCACTGCTTCCGGTAGGGCTATTTGCACTTGACGAGCCACGGGGATACTGGTTTCTCCTAAAATCAGAATAGCTGGAGGTTTCATTTAGCTTCCCCCGACTGCGCTGCGGTTAACTTTTGGATAAATTCTTGATGTTCTACCGAGTTAATTCCAGCTTTTAAGATGTCTAACACCCGTGACATATTGCCGTTGAGCATGGCTGAAACATCTAACCACAAACCCGGAAATACTAGAGAGCAAATCACCCCTTCTTGGTTGGGTAACAAAGAAATATAATCGCCATTTTCTAAACTAAACCAATCAATTTTTTGGTCAAATACCTGCCAAACAAGGTATTCTTGAATACCACTGCGTCGATAAGCACGTTTTTTATCCCCTAAATCTATGGCGGCACTACTAGCGGCAATTTCTACCACTAATTCCGGCGCTCCTTCTAGGTATCCCTCTACAGTTAGGGTTGATTTTCCCCCGCTTTCTTGACTAATTAATAACACCCCATCCGGCTGTAGTTCGTTGTCGATATCCAAGCGAACGGTTGGCTCAATACCCATTTGTACTTGGGGGGTAGCAGCTTGATAAACTCCCAACCAAGTGATTAAACGTCCGTGGGGTTCAGCATGAAATTTAAACCTTAATGGGGATGCCATATACACAACTCCTTCGATCAGTTCGGCTTTTTTTAATCCTGGCATAGCTTGATAACGGCGCTCGAATTCGGGACGAATTAAGCGATCCCCATTTTCTAACGGGGGTAAATGTTGAGTGGTTACAGCCTGAGAATTTAAGGATTTAGCCAGGGAAGAAGTCATGGTGGCAGTCTTTGGGAACAAAACAGCATTGATTTTATTATAGATTGTTTTATTGGACTTCTTGAGGGATTTAATTTTTAACTGAAATTTTCCCAGAAGTCCTGCGCTTTTAGCAATGGTATGAATGGCGACCAACAGATAGACAATTACCCAAAACTATAGCATTTATCTTAGTGGTGAGGTACAAAGTTTTCGTTTTGGGAAGTCGGTAGTCGATACCAAATTAGGTTACACTTCATCTAGTATGAGAAACGCTATCATAACTGATATAGCGCACCTAAATGAAATGTAAACGTCCTCTGGTTGCCGTCAAGCGACACCCGACTTCTCGAGCCTACCCATTCACGAATCAATTAGGCAGACGATAACTGATAACCGATAACTGATAACTGATAATGTTGGTTCCCCTTACCCGTCAATCGATCGAGCAAATTGTCCCGATTATCGCCACAGGCCCCCAGTACGCTCACTATTGGGGTAAATGGTCTGATTTTCTGCGTCGTTTATTCATTTCTGTCATCGCTCTCACCGCAGCTTGGTTAATCGGTAATTTATTCGGCCCTGGTGGATTAACGATTAAACTGATTTTCGACATTATCGCCGGTTTATATTGGCTCTGGGGTCCGGTTTATTGGGCCAGTGTTCGCAATAATACCTATCGTCGTCTTCCCTACGGGGGGTTTTGGCGCGGTCGCGTTTTCGATGCTTTTGTTACCGAGGAATTAATCGGGGAAGAAGAAAGGGTCAATAAACGCGGGGAATTAGAGATTATCGAAAATCGCCAACGCTGTATTAATCTAGAAATCGGTGATCAAACTGGCTTTTCGGCGATCGTTCGCGCTCCCCTCAAACGCATCCATAAATCGATCCGTCCCGGGATGGTGGCCGAAGCTTTGTTAATGTCTCGAGAACCCGATTTAGGGGATATCAATCAGCTTTCTGATGTCCATCTTCCCCAACTCGACCAGTGGATAGGGGAATATCCTGTGCTGCGACGGGATATTTTTCAGCAAGTTAGTCGCGAATTGGGAGGGGGAAAAGAACCCCGGCCAAAACCTTCTCGTTATTCTAATAATGTCATCCGAAGACGCAAAACCCGTTAATTTGTCGGCGATCTTTGAAACGATGCTGGTTTCCCGGTCATCAATGAATCATAATTTACAGATTTTGGCTAATTTAATCCTTGTTTTTGCTGTTTTTGAACCATCAAAAATTAATTATGCAAGAGGTTCAATATAATGTTAATTGAGCTTAGAAGGAGATAAATCGATGACGGCATCCTATGAGCAAGACTTTGGACTTTGGGCCGAACAAATGGCCGATTTATTAGCTTCTGGTCGGTTTTCCGAGTTAGATATTGAGAATTTAGTCGAAGAGGTGCGAGATTTGTCGAAACGGGAGCGCGATCGCTTACTTGCTAGTCTCAGATTAATTTTGCATCATTTATTAAAGTGGGACTATCAACCTCAACGGCGATCCAGGGGTTGGTTGGGAACTATTCAGCGAGAAAGAGCTAATATTAGG